>JBLHXM010000114.1:0-9253 GCA_047630395.1 Dokdonia sp. | reverse complement strand
TTTTAATCATGAAAAATTTATTTAATCTAGGAAAATTATTAAGTAGCAAAGAGCTTAAAGAAATCAATGGTGGTAAAAGAAAGCCTCAAGAATGTGAATTTAGTGCAGACCAATCCACAGATTGGTGTTGTCATCTTCCACAAGGATGTCCATCATAGAGTTTAAAAAGGTGAAAATTATATAAAGAATGACTATTCATTCTTGATATAATTTCTCATCAATAAATATGACTGCATTTTTAGGGAGGAAAGGGGGTAACTGGGCTTTAGTTACCCCTTTTCGTATATATACACGAAAAAGCAGGCTCTCGCCTGCTTTTTTATGCTTCATATGTTTCTAATTCTCATAAACCTGATCTGAATGACAATCCGCATTTACCAATGCTGATGGATGATCCCAAGAATAACTTCCATCCCCATTGTCTACCCATGCAGATACATATCCCCAAGCATCTGCCAGACCTCTTTTGATTTTACTCCAGAGACCTACTCTAGTTATATCTCCATCTACAAATGCCCAATATTGAATACTATATTTAAGAATAGAGGCTATTGCCATCATACTTGCACCATCATTAGCAAGGTTCGTATCCATATTGATTTGAATATCCTGAGTTGCTGCAAGGTGATCCTCTAAATCTTCTAACCGTGAGATAAATTCTTCCATACTGACACCTTCTTGTAAACTGCTATGTGTTAAGGCTGCCAATTCATCCAAAAATCGCTTCATCTGCGGACTTACAGTTTCTTGAGAAGCCTGGTAGGTTCCGTTAATGATCGCATCTACCTTACGCATATGTGCAGGCATTTCAGCTACCAGAGCGTTATAATCTAAACCAACATCAAAGCTCCCAAAAACTGGATCTACATACGATTTTCCGTATTCAAAACGAGCTTTTGGATCCTCTTGTCCTGTGGCGTGTACATACAATAAATAATCATTGTGTGCTCTACCAAATTGGTCAAAGTCAAAACTTTCATCTGGTATTTCTAGATTGGAAACAACAAGTGTTTCTTTTACTTCATCTTTTTCACATGAAATGATTGCTGTTAATATCATTCCTAATGCCATTACTTTTCCGATTGTTTTCAAAAGTGTTGTCATGATTTCTAAGTTTTAGTCCCTTGTCTTTCGACTATTGGGAAGTTGTTTCTGTTTACAACTATATCCACTTAACAATCATTTTGTTACCCCCTTTATAAAATATATTTGTATCATCTCCCTTGTATTAGGCTCATTATTTACAAACTATCTAACTGATTGCTCGTTTTATCATCACTGATAGTCCAGAAGAAACCTACAAAAAAGAACTGGTCTGCTGCAGGAGTCAACGCTCGGCGATCGAAGTTTCCTTGAATATTTTGCGTATCACTATACTGATACCCATTGATATTATTAAAAGCTAAAACATTATTAACCGACGCATATAAAATCTTTTGTGAAGAGATTAAATATGCCCAATTCAAACTAACACTATTAAAAGATTTGGTCTGCTCTTGTAAGAATCCAGCTCGGTTAGGATTGGTATAACTTCTCCCCGATCCATGCTGATAACTAAAGCCAATTTGAGATTTCCAATCTGTTATAAAATACTTCGCCACTGCAGAAAAGTTATGGGTATTAGCAAATGAAGGGGCTGCCTTTATAGGATAATTCAAATATTTACGCTCACTATCCAAATAGGAGTAACTCAGCCAATAATCCATATTATTAATACTTGTATTGTCTCTCCAAAAGATATCCATGCCCTGAGCATAGCCATCTCCATCGTTCCCATAGGTACTGTCAAAACTTGCAAAATCAGTATCTACGGTGACCAGTTTATCATAGGTCTTGCGGTATACTTCAGCTCGAAAGATGCGCCCATTATCACTGTACTGATAATTCATGATATAGTGATTTGTTTTTTGTGGCTCAAAATCTGTAGAGAACTTAAGAAACTCACTGGCAGGGTTTTGATAAAAATCTCCATAGGCTATTGATAGCTGACTCTTCTTTCCTGTTTTAAAAGCAAATGAGGCTCGAGGCGCAATGGTGACTGCATCCATCAAATCGGTATATTGACTACGAAGTCCTATTTTTAGTGCCAGTTTCTTCGAAAATATAATATCACTTTCGGCAAAAGCTGCCGAAATATTACTGCGATATCCATAGTTAGCCGCAAAGGTCTCACCATCGAAAGTTCCTTGGAAATCTTCATCAAAATCGGTAATAAACTGCTCTACACCAAAAGCTAGTTTGAAACGATTACTAAATCGTTTTTTAAGCCTTACTTTCAGGTGGACCGAATTCTCAGTGTCATCAATTTCGTTTGAAATGATCCCTACTTTATTTCGCGCAAGCGTATAACTACCGCCCGTTCGAATACTCCAAGTATCAGATAAAATCCCCGAGTAACTCGAGTTTAAATACAAATTTGTGTTATTTAACTTGAAATCAACACCTTCTTCAACATTGATATCTTCCTGTGTTAATTCAAAACTTGAACGATCTACAGCCGTATAAAACTTAAAGAGTCCATTATCCGTCTTGTACCTATATACGGCTTCCCCTGCAAAAGATTCAAAAGGCTTCTCCCAGTCATTACGATCTGGAAATAGGGCGACATACGGTGCCAGATTGATATACGAAGTACTTACACTTAGTGAACTTCGCTCCCACTTGCGCGTAAGACCTACTCCACCACCTACAGACATGATGGAAATATCCGTTTTGTTTTGATTCGGTTCATCTATAGTACTCAATAACAAGACACTCGACAACGCTTCACCATATTCGGCAGAATACCCACCTGTAGAGAAGGTAATTCCATCAAATAAGAAAGGAGAATAGCGCCCTCGTGTGGGCACGTTGTTTGCTGTTGGAGTATAGGGCGTAAATACGCGAATTCCATCAATAAATATTTGCGTTTCATTAGCATCCCCTCCTCGCACAAACAACCGACCATCTTCGGCGACCGTGGTCGTTCCTGGTAAGGTTTGAAGGGCACCTACAAAATCTCCCAAAGCACTTGCCGTAGTTACTACATCAAGAGGCTTTAAAACGGATATCTTGCTGTTGTCACTCGCCTCAAAAGTTCCCGCAGAAATGACAACAGTGTCTAAGGAATTTACATCCTCCCGCAACTTAATAGGGAAATTTTTCATTGTACTCACGTCTCCAAAAAAAGTAAAGGTCTCAAAGGATAACATAGACACGGTGAGCACTTGATCTCCAGACTCCATGGTCGTAAAGGAAAAACTTCCATCTTCTATGGAAGAAGCTCCGTCGTAGGTGCCATCCAAAAAGACATTAGCCCCCTGAATAGGTTGTCCTTTAGCATCTTTTACATTTCCAGAAATGGTCGTCTGTGCAAAAATGGACATATAAGACAAACAAAGGAGTGTGAAGAGAAATGATTTCATAATGCATTGATTTTGATTGATTTATTTTGATTGATGGGTCAAAGGTGCATACATTCATAACAGTGTACCAATCCATATGACCGAAGTGTATGTATTCTCGACCCAATTGTATTTTTTGTGTTTTTAAAGGTTGGATACAGCAGAAAACCTAGATGCTTTTTTCTCAAACGACAGCCAATTCCTACAGGGATTAGTAGACCTACGCAAACTATTAAATAACAGCATTATTGAAGAAGATTACAAATGGGATTTTCCAACCTACACGCTTGACGGTAAAAATATTGTAGCGCTGGGATATTTTAAAAATCACTTTGGAATTTGGTTTTTTCAAGGTGTATTTTTAAAGGACACTCATAATTTATTGCGCAATGCTCAAGAGGATAAAACCAAAGCGATTCGTGCCTTAAACTATACGAATATTGATCAAATAGACGAAGTTATCTTCCTTGAGTATCTAGCCGAAGCTATTGAAAATGCTGTATTAGGCAAAGAACTTAAACTTAGTCGTAGTCCCAAAGTAGTTGCCATTCCTGAAGAGTTGCTGCACGCTTTCGCGAAAACGGGAGGCCTTAAGACTGCTTTCGAAGCCCTTACACCAGGAAAACAGCGAGAATACTGTGGGCATATAGGAAGCGCCAAACAAGAAGCTACCCGTCTCCGCCGTTTGGAAAAATGTACACCAATGATTCTAGAAGGGCTGGGATTGAACCACAAGTATCAATAAAAGACGGTGACTATTGTCCGCGATAGAAGATCACCGTACTAATGGTTTTAAAAAGAATGCTTAAATCCATGAAAAGACTGCGGTGTTTGATATAATAGAGATCATATTGTAATTTCTCTAAGGCATGTTCTTCGCTACTTCCATAACTACCCATGACTTGGGCCCAACCTGTAAGACCTGGTTTTACGACATGTCGCGTTTCATAAAAAGGAATCTTCTCTGAGAGTTCGCGCACAAAAATAGGCCGCTCAGGCCTTGGGCCTATCAAACTCATTTCACCAATGATAACATTGAAAAATTGTGGGATCTCATCCAGTCTTGATTTGCGTAGAAACTTTCCAAAACGCGTGATTCGCGTGTCATTTTTCTGTGCCCAAACAGCACCATTCTTTTCGGCGTCGGTGACCATGGTCCGGAGCTTTATAATTTTAAAAGCACGTCCATTTTTACCTATTCGGCTTTGAGTATAAAATAATGGACCTCTATTCCCTAAAAGGTTAAAAGTTAGAATTAAAGGAGAAATTGCCAAAAAGAAAATGAGCCCAATTAAAGAAGCTACAATATCAAATAATCGATGAAAGAATTGGTAAAACTTATTTTGATTGCTTCGACTAAATGGGAAATAACGATAAAAATCTTTGTCTACATGTTGCACGGGAACCCTTTGCGTAATTTCTTCAAAAACCTGCATATACTCCCTAATCGGGAATCCAGATTCCAGTAAATTGATCAACTGTATATACAAAGCAATGGTGACTCCATCTGCATAATCGGAAGCGACCACAATTTCCGAAATACCGTTTTCAGCTACGGTTTCGGTCAGGTTTTCAATAGGATATTTTTGAATGTCTTTATGTAAATCTGTAGACAGTGGTGAATCCGAAGTATTGATATATCCTACAATTTTATAATTGGGATCTGCACCTTCGAGATTCGATACAATCTTATCAATTTCAAAGGAATCACCCACTACGAGAACACGTTTAAAAAAACGAGGCGTGGAAATCAAGCTTATATACAACCATCTCCAGATGAAGATACCTAACGTCATTGCCAAGAAAAAGTAAATAATCTGTAATCTATTTTCTGGAAGTAGGGGAGTGTAAAAAGGGGTCAATAAATAAAATAACACCGTTACTGACACCGTCAAAATAGTATTCTTTAGGGTTTTTTGAAACGTACTTGCCTGTTGCAAATCGTACAACTCAAAAATGGTCCCAAAAACCATCAAGTAAGTCGCTAAAACAATAGGCCAAACCCAATGATCTTCATTTATGATAAAGTAATCAAAATCAAAGAAATTGCCCACCAATTGTAGAAAACCAAAAACAAACACCATATCTAATACCCGCAATAATATCTTGCGCTCAGAAATCTCAAAATGAATATCGGGTACTAATGACATAAGTGATAGTTAGAACAAAGATATCGGAATTTATGTGGAAAGTAGCTTGTTCCAAAATGATTTGACATTTTCCCAATCAAAGCTTTCCGCTTTTGTTCGTGCAGCCTGCGATAATTGATAAGCGAAGGTCTCATCTTGAATCAGTTCGCTCACCGCGCTAACCAATTGATCTTTCTCCTTTGGGGGAACAAGTAGTGCATCTTCCCGGTCAATCAATAAATACGGCAGTCCGCCTACATTGGTACTCACCACTGGCATGCCCAGCGCCATGGCTTCAATAACACTCACTGGCGTATTATCAAAGTTTGTCGTATTGATAAAGATATCATAATTGGCCGAGCGTGCTATCCATTCAGATTTTGTGAGCTTTCCCGTAAAGGTTACTGGGAGTTGTTGCGCTTTCGCGAAAGCAGTACAAGCCGCATAACTCCCATCTTTTTCTGGTCCTACCATACACATCTTAGCTTCTGGATAGGTCTTTATAAGTTCTTGAAGTACCTCCAAGGCGAGCATGGGATTATATATTTCAGCAAAGGAACGTACCCATAATAATGTAGGGGCTACATGCCTGCGTTCTTTAAAAGGATATTCCTTGATATCAATGGTATTGGGAATCTGTGTCAGCTTAGAAAATTTTTCTTTTTTAAAGGCATCATACAAATATCCCGACGGGGCTACATTCGTAACAGCCTGTCCGAAGAGTTTAGCAGCGCTGCTTGGACTTTTTTTAAGTCGGTCTGGCAGATTCCCTCCATGCAAAATAGGGATATAGGGCAGTCTAAAAACGCGACATAATTTTGCCGCATAAACGGCATACCAATAATTTGTAGTGCTATAGGTATCAATCAACACCATATCCACATGCCTACGATGTTTGCATACCTGCCAGAGCATATCTAGCATACGAAGTCCCTTATTCTTAAAACCAGAAGCTACTGTCACGGCATAGCCCTCTGCACGCAGTTGGCGACTGAGCGTATCGATAGTAGTAACCGTAATGCCTTTATGAGACAATGCGTTTCCTAGATACAGTAGGTTTTTTCTTATCATGAACAATATTTAAAAGACACAAGGCATAGATAAATGCGGGTGCTGCAATACGCATAGAGGAGTGATTGATCGTTAAAAACCAAAACCCCAGAGCCGATAAAAAGAGATAGTTTCGCCGATTCTTAATGCGATAAACCAAGGGATACACCAGTAGGATTATCAAGGCAAAAAGCCCAGCAATTCCATGCTCGGATAGAATTCGACTCACTTCATTATGAGAGGCTGCAACGATACCTAGTTTTTCTTCCCTATATCCTTTAATTTTTCCAACACCAACACCAGTCATCGGGTTGTCATAAAAAGCCTGTAATTCAGAATTAATAAGCACGGCTCTTCCTGTGGATACATCATCTTTCACTCTTCCTGCAGCATCTTGATTGGCATATCTTTTATCAATCAAACCATCGGTACGTGACGAACTAAGGATCCAGGTAAAGGAACCAACGACTCCAATGATTATAATAATCACGGTCAATCTACTTCTCGTTTGAGCTCGGGCTCCCCGCATATACAAAAATAAAAAGGCGGCACTAATTACTAAAGCCGTGATCACTCCCCCTCTAGAAAAGGTCACGATAGCCCGATAACTCAAGAGAGATAGTATCCCTAAATTTATGAGGAGTAAAAGCTTATTCTTAGACATCGTCACTAGTTGTACGACCATTAAAAACATTCCTAAGCCCAAGGCAGTAGCAACTTGATTAGGTCCAAATCCACCTGAACTAGCAAAATTAGATCCTGTACCCGTTAATATATCTCGAGTGTCTGGCGTATAAAAATAAAGATATACTCCCATAGCCACTATGGGCATTAGAATCGCCCAACACAAGTGTTTGAGTTGTGTATAGGTCAGTTTTCGATCTATACAATACAAGGCAGCAATTCCCAAACAGAAAGGCCCACTCAAGTTAAAAATAACGGCCTTTCTAAAATTAGTATCATAATCCAATGTCATTGAAGAAATCACAACAGCTGGCAGCAACAACAATAAATACAACCAATAAGGTCCCGATTTACGAGAAGTACCACTCAGAAAAAGTCCGATTAATATAAAAAAAATAACTCCATACTTCCCTGCTTCATAGGCAAAAGACGCTTGTGTCATCCTAAAGAGAACCTCTCCACCGGCAATGTAACCTGCCGCTAGTAATGCCTCATTATTTCGATTTCCAGTTTTAAAAATCAAATACACAAAATACGCACAGGCACCCAAAAAATAAACCTTTGCAAAGGGCCTAAAGGCATATACCAAAAAACCAAGTGCAATATGCAGCCCGAGTAAAAGGAGGTATGGGTTTTTGTTTTTGAATAGCTGCATTCTGATGCGTTACTTCAATGTTTTATAAAAGGCATGAAGTGCCTTTGCACTCTTAGTTGCCGAATATTCATTTTTTATTTTGTTTGCAAAAGCCCTTCCTTTGGAAACTTTTAGTGCAGGATCTTCAGCATACATTTCTAGGTACTTTTGAGTTTCTGCAAGGACATCATCCACAACAAAAGCGGTATCTCCAACTACTTCCTTACACATTCCTACGTCTGAAACGATGGTGGGCAAACCCGCCAAGCCATACTCTAATAACGCCAAAGGTAAGCCTTCAGAGGTCGACAGTAGAACAGCTATATCCATTTCTTTGAGGATCGCAAATACATCTGGCCGACTATCATATAAAAACACCTGCTCCCCTAGTCCATGATTTTGAATACTATCCTTTACTTTTTGAGAATATGAATCCTTAAAATCTTTACCCACTAGATGCAAACTATATCCAGGGTACTGCCCGACAAATTCTTTAAAAACTGTTAATACCTCTAAGTGATTTTTTTGAGGACGCACATTGGCTAAACACACAATACGCTTGCCAGAAATGCCTTTTATTTCTGTTTGTAAAGCGGTTTCATCAGGGACTGAAAAATTAGGTAGAAATAAGCTATTCCGAATACCTAGTCTTGATTGTGACCAATCTCTCAACTGCCTGTTACATGCGATAACACCCGACATAAACTTGGCTATTATACGCAAATTGCTACTCGGTCGTTTATCTAAAAACTCGCTCAAACCATAATGATCATGCCACACCAATTTTGTTTTTGGTCGAAGCACTTTTATCAAAAAAGCCGTATAAATTGAGGTGGAATGCGCGTGAATTATATCGATCTCATGTTCCTTAACAAATCGGAGTATTCGAAATAATGCCTTCGTATCTGAAATACTCCTTTTCTTAGCGATTAATAGAGGAATCTCGCACTGCACTGCTCCCTCCAAAATTCCGCCTTCTCTTGTAGCGCATAAAAAGGCACGATAGGTTTCTGGAGTCCCTTTATTGGCCAAGTTAACCGCCATCCGTTCTGCGCCACCCGCGTGTAGTGTATCTATGAGTTGGAGTACATTCATAATAGCGTTTCAATGGCTTTTTCGAAGGTATCCAAGGTATATCCTTGTGACCAGCGTTGCCCTGCGGTAGACATTTCATGCAAAGCTTTTGTATCTGATACCGCTTTCGCGAAAGCGGATATATCTTCTTCCAGATTCAAACTTAATAGGTGTCCACGATTGCCTTTATCTAACATCCAAGGTACGCAAGAAATGGGAGTCACCAGCGGAATCGCTCCCCAAAACATTGCCTCCGCAACCACCTTAGGCCATCCTTCTGATTTAGAAGGTAATATCAT
>JBLHXM010000113.1:0-9302 GCA_047630395.1 Dokdonia sp. | reverse complement strand
CCCCTTTGGCTACAGCTGCCTCACTTAGAAGGAATTCTGTATTCAAACGCTCAGTAGCAGCATTCAAAGTGTTTTGTATGAGTTGCCGGCCTGTATCAACATCTGCATTAATCAAAGTATAAACACTCACCAAAGCTGCCGTACCCACATTCTTCATCGTTTCTTGAGACACCTTATCAATACGGTCATTATCGGTATGATAAAACTGATCTGTAAAGTGCCACAGCAACAATCCGGGAATGTCTGCATCCAAAAATGGCGTGTGATCACTTCCTCCTTCAAAAGGATTCGTATGCACCTGCCAATTTGCGCGCCTTCCTTGTTCTTCAAAAATATTGATGATAAAATCGTTCAAATAATGCGGTTTCATATCTTCAATTTTCATCACTTCACCTCCCCATTCTGAATGCTTATCATTTCCACGCGTCCAAATGGCACTTGGGTCTGGCATTTTCTCAATCAAAAAAGAACCGCCTGTGACGGACGTATTCTCCCCCACCATATCCAAACTGATTCCCCAATTGATAGCTGCCGTACGTTTTTCCTTTTCTTCAATATACCGTCGTGTCGAAATGATCTCATCTCCCCATAAAAAGGTAAGTGTTCTCTTGGCGCTTAATTTTCCTTCTTTCAAAAACTTTGCTGTAAGCATCGCCATTTCCAATTGAGTTCCTACACCTGTGGCATTATCATTAGCACCAGGTTCTTGAATGTGTGCACTCAACACCAAACTCTCTTTAGGCAATTCAGATCCTCGAACATTGGCAATTATGGTTAATTCTTCAGAAGGATAAATCTTCGTTTGAACCATAGCATACACCTCTACCTTTCCCTGAGACAAAGCCGTTTTTAGTTTTTCTTTGGCAGCATAGGAAAGTGCCATACCCCAAGCTTTCGTTTCTTCCTTCATAGGAATGCCTCGAAATTGAATAGAAGTTGTATTCTTTTCTGGTTGCAAATAAGCTGGATTATTATAGGTGAGTAATCCTAATGCTCCGCCTTTTTCAATCGCTGGCGTAAACAAACGATAGGGACTCATCTCAGCAAAGACAATTTTACCTTTGACATTTTTGATACTAAGCTCTTTTAAGTCTTTGATATATACCACTTCCGCTGTTACGCCTCCTTCTGGAGTTGACGCTGCATTTAGGTAGATCATATTCCGATTGGTGGCATATTCTAACAAGGGAGTATCCATCCCTACGATACTCAAGCGCGCATCTACAGGTTCCCATGTTGGGTGTTTCATCGCACGTTTCTCAATACGATACGTCAATCGATCTTCCGGGCTTGCCGTATCTTCCTGTACATAACCGGAAGCCTCTAGCTTCTCTTGAATGCGATACACGGTCGCATTAAAACCTGTATTTCCCGCAACACGCCAATATTGCTCCACAAAAGCCGTGGTTTCCATGGCTGTATCTCCATTAAATTCTGGAGATACTAGCTCAAAATAATCTATATTCTCTTTGGCTAGAGGATTGTTTTTTTTGCAGCTTATGCCCATACACAAAATGAGAGCTAGCACAACACCCTTTGAAAACAAGCTTTTATGATTCATAAATAGAAATTTAATCTTTAATGTTCTTCTCCTTAGGATTCAGTAATACGGGGACTCCATATCCTAACTCCTCCAACTTCTTCATCTGCGTTTTCTGATCTCCAACGATCAGATAAATCATCTTATCTGGATTGAGATATTTGGCCGCGAGCTCTTGCACTTCTGCTACGGTCATTTCTTTTACAATTGCTTCGCGCTGCTTTGCATAATCTACCGGCATCCCAAGGTCGCTAATATTACGTAGCATATTGAGTTTTGCTCCCATGGTCTCAAAAGCACGCGCATTACTCTTGATCATAAAACTCTTGGTTACTTCCAAGTCCTTTTCGGTGAACTCATCTCCGTACTTTGCTAATATATCCTTTACCAAAGCCGTAGATTCATAGGTGACATTAGATCGAACCCCACTTGAAATGGTAAACGAACCTGGCAAGGTCGTTCCTCTAAAGCCAGATCTGATTCCATAAGTATACCCTTTACCTTCACGAAGTTCTTGTGTCAACTGGGACGCAAATCCGCCACCGCCTAAACGGTAGTTCGTGACTTGTAATGGATAGAAATCCTTATCGGTTGCCGCTACTGCTGGATATCCAATGGATAACATCGATTGCTTAGCATCGGGCACATCATAAAAATAGACATTCGAACGTGCTGGCGCTTTGGGCACTTCAACTGCTGGAATTACTACCGCTTTTGGTGTCCAATTCTCATTCAACCCTTCCAAGGAAGCCGTTGCATTTTCTTTAGAAATGTCACCCACTACTTGCATTTTGGTGATGGATGGAGAGATATACTGCGTATAATAAGCTTTCAAATCATCCATGGTGATGGCTGCTACCGAAGCTTCAGTCCCTAAATTATTATAGGCCAAAATATTGTCTTTTCCGTACACTAGTTTCGCATACTCATTGGCTGCAACAGAGCGCGGACTTGCCAATTGCTGTTGCAGCTGACTCGCAGTACTTTGTTTAAGAAGTTCAAACTCTGTGGCATCCCAACGTGGTTCCAATAGGATTTCTTGCACGAGGGCTATGGTTTGATCATAATTCTTAGCCAACGTATTCCCTGCAACAGTAATGCCTTCATTCCCAGCATATGCATTTAAACGGGCACCTAAGCTCTCGATCGCATTTTCAAGTTCGGCAGGTGTTTTTGTGGCGGTACCTCGCGTCAAAAGCTGAGCAAGTAAATTAGACACCCCTACCTTATCTATACTTTCTAATAATAAGCCTCCTCGTATATTCATTTGAAATTGAACGAGTGGCACTTCGTCGTTTTGAATGCCATATACTTTGACTCCAGAAGAAAGTGTCTCTTCCCAAACTGTAGGCACTACTACATCTGGGCTACCTCCATAAGGAGGCTCCACAGAACGATCAAACGACGAGGGTGTCTTTTCATAGTCGGCGGCGATAGAAGCATCAAACGATTCTTCGGCGCCTTCTATTATTTTTTCTTCTACGACTTGAGCGAGTGTAGAATTTTCTAATGCTAAATCGGTCTGCCCGATAGGCACAAAACTTGTCGCTATGTAATTTTTACCCTTGATATACTTCGCATAGACACGCATCACATCTTCAGTGGTTACAGCTAGAATATTTTGCACATCTTGATTGATGAATTCGGCATCACCTGCAAAAATTTCATATTGCGCCAATTGAAATCCTTTGCCGAGTACACTTGACAATCCGCTATAAAATTGGGTTTCTTGTCCTGCTTTGATTCTATCTAGATCGGCCTGTGAAATACCTTCCAACTCAAATTTCGCGAAAGCGGCATCCACACCCTGCGCTACTTCATCCAGATCTTTTCCTGCATATGCGCTTATAATAAGTCCGTATTCTCCGGCCAACTCTGATCCAAAATTAAACATCCTCACATTGTTTGTGAGCTGCTTTTCGTCAACTAATATCGTATTAAACGGTGCTTTTTTTCCTTGAGACAGATAAGTAGATAAGACCTCTAAGGCATAAGAGTCTGGATCATAATTAGGAACTGTTGGCCACGTCATACCTAGCTGTGGAAGACGCGCAAAATTATCTTCGTAATACAGCTTCTTTGTCTCGGCGAGCGTCACTGGGCGTTTTTCAACAACAGCTATGTCTTCGCCTCTTTTAATTTCATCAAAATATTTATGCACCCATTCTTTGGCTTGTGCAGGATCAAAATCACCTGCGATCGTAAGGGTTGTATTATTTGGAGTATACCAGCGATTATAGAAATCCTTCACATCCTGCAGCGTAGCATTTTGAAGATCTTCTAGTGATCCAATGACCTGCCAATTGTATGGATGATTCTTTGGATATAGCTCTTTCCCTACCACATATCGACTATGCCCATACGGACGATTATCTACACTCTGGCGCTTTTCATTTTTTACCACTTGCTTCTCTTTGGCGAGCACGGGGTCGGTTACGGTATTGATAAAATATCCTAGTTTATCAGCTTCAGCCCAAATCATTTTTTCAAGCGCATCTTTAGGGACTGTTTGAAAGTAATTGGTGCGATCACGGCTAGTAGAACCATTGGCTCCTGAACCTCCAATTCGCGCACTCATTGCATCGAGTCCACCTTTTCCTAAATTTTCAGATTCTAAGAATAACAGATGCTCAAATAAATGTGCAAAGCCGGTACGGCCTTCTATTTCTCTTGCCGATCCTACATGAGCAGTTAAAGCAACAGCCACTACTGGATCTGAGGTGTCGCGGTGTAAAATCACGCTCAAACCATTATCTAAAGTGAATTTTTCAAAGTCGACATTGAAGGTGGCGGTTTCCGCTTTCGCGAAAGCGGGATCGCCCTCATTCTTACAGGAAATAATAAAAATAATAAGCGCTGTACAAAGCAGTATTCGTTGCGTGAGTTTCATAGATGCATCCTTAGAATTTGTTAGCCCAAGATAGCTAAATATAGAAAGTGAGTCTTGTTAATATATGTTAATCCGCGACAAAGGAACATCCACTTTCATGCAGAAAACTGTTTATAAGTATTTTAGTCGCTTACGATTCGATTATAGGAAATATTCCATAATTTTGTATTATATCCTTTTTTATCATGCAACGTACCATTATTCATTTCGACTTAGACGCTTTTTTTGTGTCTTGTGAACGACTTATCGATAGTCGGCTCAACAATAGACCTGTCATTGTAGGCGGCACTGGAGACCGTGGAGTGGTAAGTGCCGCGAGCTATGAGACACGCCTTTTTGGAGTTCACTCGGGCATGCCTATGAAAATGGCAAAAATACTTTGTCCACAGGCGATCATTATCCGAGGCAATGCCGGTACGTATATGAAATATTCTAAGATGGTCACCGAGATTCTCAAAGAAGAAGTCCCCGTACTCGAGAAAGCCAGCGTCGACGAATTTTATGGAGACCTCACAGGCATGGATCGATTCTTTGGATGTTATAAATTCTCCAAGGAACTCCGCACTCGTATTATTAAAGAGACTGGTTTACCTATTTCTTTTGGACTTTCTGGCAATAAAACTGTTTCAAAAGTAGCCACTGGAGAAGCAAAGCCTAACGGACAAATCAAAGTAGATACCAATTATGAAAAGGTATTTTTAGCACCGTTATCCATCAAGAAAATACCTATGGTAGGTGAAAAAACTTTTCGCACCTTCTGCAACCTTGGTGTTAAAAAAGTAGGCGCTGTCCAGCAGATGCCCGTAGAAATGATGACTTCTGTTTTTGGGAAAAACGGGCGCACTATTTGGCAACGCGCCAATGGGATTGACACAAGTCCCATCATTGAATATCACGAACGAAAATCGATCTCTAGTGAACGCACTTATGGACAGGATACCACAGATATGCAGAAACTAAAAACAACCATTCATGCCATGGCAGAAAACTTAGCGTTCCAACTTCGTCGCGGTCATAAGCTCACTTCCTGTATTACCGTAAAAGTTAGGTATTCTGATTTTCAAACCTATTCCAAACAACTCAAGATACCATACACAGCCGCTGATCACACCTTAATTCCCAAAGTCATGGAGCTTTTTGATGCCCTCTACAATCGGCGTTTATTAATACGCTTAGTAGGTGTGCGCTATAGCAGTCTTACCGAAGGTTTTTATCAAATTGGGCTGTTTGAAGACACCAAGCGCACTGTCAATTTATACAAAGCCATGGATCATATTAGGATTCGTTATGGCGATCGCAGTATTATGCGTGCCGTCACTATGGGCGAAAGTGCCCGCACCATTGGAAATCAAGGAAATTCGTTCAATGGAGAGCCACCGATTTTATTAGCCCATCGCCATCAATAGTAGCGGTCCACACATAGCATCATGTATTTAAATAATCATTCCTATTACAGTTTACGCTACGGCACCATCTCTGAAGAAGAGCTACTTATCCTTGCACAAAAATCAAACTGCACTAGCTTGGCGCTCACAGATATCAACAACACCTCTGGTTGCTTGAGTTTTGTGCGTAAAAGTGCTGAATACGGGATCAAACCTATTCTGGGTATTGATTTTAGAAATGGCGCTCAATCTTGTTATGTTACGCTTGCACGAAACAACAACGGCTTCCTACAGCTCAATAATTTCTTATCCAAACACCTCCATACCAAAACTGCTTTTCCAGAGCACGCACCTCCTTTTCCCGATGCGATTAGTATCTATTCCTTTGAAAGAGTCTTGGAACTCGACAAAACGGAGTTTTCAGACCAGGAATATATTGGAGTGCGTATCAAAGACCTTCGGAAGCTTCGCTTTTCGCGCCTCAGTGAATACAAAGACAAACTTCTTATTTTACATCCTGTAAGTTTTCGCGACAAGCGAGATTTTAATACCCACCGGCTCTTAAGAGCCATCGACAGGAATACCTTACTTAGTAAATTACCCGAGAACGAACAAGGAAGTCCTGATGAAAAAATGGGTACTGTTGCAGCCTTAGAAAATGCGTACAACGATTTTCCGCATATCATCGAAAACACCCAGCGGATACTAGACGAGTGCTCCATTTTTTTTGATTTCTCAAAAGACAAACCCTCTCAAAACCTTGTAACTGTTGAAGGTTCTGCAACCAAAGATTACAAAAAACTCCTTGCCCTTTGTGACAAAGGACTCCCCCTACGGTATGATGAAATTACGCCACAGATTCGGCAGCGCCTTGCCAAAGAACTCAAGCTCATTCAACAGCAACATTACGTTGCCTTCTTTTTGATCAATTGGCGTATTGTAGACTACGCCCGATCTATGGGCTATTTTCATATAGGCCGTGGATCGGGCGCCAATAGTATTGTGGCCTATCTCCTAGGCATTACCGATGTAGACCCGATTGAACTCGATCTCTATTTTGAGCGTTTTATGAATTTGTATCGCGCCAATCCGCCCGATTTTGATATTGATTTTTCCACATGGGATCGCGACGATGTCACGGACTTTATTTTTAGAGAATTTGGGCAAAAAGGCCAGGCGGCATTACTTGGGGCTTATGTGCGTTTTAAACACAGTGGTGCCGTACGGGAACTGAGTAAAGTATTCGGACTTCCTAAACACGAAATTGATAAGCTCAGTAGTGGGCGGTATGATCCCAACAAAATCGACGATCTATCAAAACTCGTTCTAAAGTACGCCGCCATCCTCGATGGCCGGCCCAATTATATTAGCATCCATTCGGCTGGTATTTTGATTTCAGAGAAACCAATACATTATTTTTCGGCGACCAATTTCCCGCCCAAAGGTTTTCCAACCGTACAGTTTGATATGCATATCGCCGAAGATGTAGGCCTCTACAAATTTGATATCCTTGGCCAGCGCGGACTCGGAAAAATAAAGGATGCCATTGGTATTATTAAGGAGAATCATCCCGAAGTGATCCTACCTGACATTCACAATGCCAAACCATTTTTCAAAGATCCCAAAATCAACGCGATGATCGCTTGCGCTGAGTGCATTGGCTGTTTTTACGTAGAGTCTCCCGCCATGCGTATGCTTCTCAAAAAGCTGAGTGTAAGTGATTATTTAACACTGGTAGCTGCTAGTTCGATCATTCGTCCAGGTGTTGCCAAAAGCGGAATGATGCGAGAGTATATTTTACGCCACAAAAATCCCGAACGCCGTAAACAGGCACATCCCGTACTTTGGGACATCATGCCAGACACCTATGGAGTCATGGTTTATCAAGAAGATGTGATCAAAGTAGCCCATCATTATGCCGGTCTTGACCTTGGAGAAGCCGATGTGTTACGCCGTGGTATGAGTGGAAAATTTCGATCTAGAGAAGAATTTCAAGCCGTAAAGGAAAAGTTTTTCACCAACTGTCTCGCTCGTGGCGAAAGTACGGACGTTGTTTCTGATGTTTGGCGACAGATAGAGAGTTTTGCGGGTTACGCTTTCGCGAAAGGACACTCGGCATCCTATGCGGTAGAATCCTATCAAAGTTTGTTTTTAAAATGCTATTACCCATTGGAATACATGGTCGCTACTATCAACAATGGCGGCGGATTTTACCGTGTAGAAACCTATATCCATGAAGCCAAAATGAATGGCGGCACTATCGAACCTCCTTGTATCAATAGAAGTGCTATTCAAACGACGATTGATGGAACTATCATTTGTTTAGGGTTTCAGCACTTACAAGGTTTGGAACGGAAGAACATGATCAGTATTATCAATGCTCAAAATCTCGCTCCTTTTATTTCCCTCACAAATTATTTGGAACGTGTCCCTACCAGTATCGAACAACTTGACTTATTGATTCGCATAGATGCCTTCCGCTCGTTGGGCATTGATAAACGGTCCTTACTCTGGGAAGCCCATTATAAAGCCAACAGTATTCCGGAGAATACGCAACAGCAGCAGTTTTTCAAAGTCAATACTAAGGGTTTTACCTTGCCTACATTTCATATTACGCAGCTTGAAGACGCCTTTGACCAACTGGAATTACTACACTTTACATTATATGACCCCTTTATTCTTTTAGAAAACAAGCCTACCAATAGTATACTTACTTTGCATCTTCTTTCTTATTTAAACAAGATTGTGACTATCTATGGCTATTTAGTCACAGCCAAAAACACCAATACTTCTAAAGGAGACCGTATGTATTTTGGAACATTCTTAGACCAAAAAGGACATTGGATTGACACAGTACACTTCCCTCAAGTGGCAAAAAAACATCCGTTCCAAGGGAAAGGCATCTATCGAATCACTGGTAAAGTGGTCGAGGAGTTTAATTTCCTCACCATCGAAGTTAGCAAGCAAGAACGCATGGCCTATATTCCTGATCCGAGGTTTGATGCTACTTATAATCGGAAGGAAGTACCAGAAGAGGAAGCGAAGTCTTTTCGACTATTACGATAGGGTTTGATCAGAACATCTCTAAAAAACCTCTGAACATATTTTAGTTTTGAGCAGCACCTATGGACTGTTTCTTGGCTGGACTATTACTTTATCATCCTGATAAAAGTCAATTAAAAATCGTCATGCATATAAAAACCCTCACCAATTGCTTGGTCAGGGTTTTATATTGGATACTATATAGTAATACTTTTCAGTTTAGATCAAAAAAAAAGGGCTGACTCATTGCTGAATCAGACCTTAAAAAGGCGGCGTCACTACGCTCCTCTATTGTGGACGACCTTCATAAAGCAGCTACTACCAGCAGCTCTAAAGCTAAAAACCCTCACCAATTGCTTGGTCAGGGTTTTATATTGGATACTATATAGTAATACTTTTGAGTTTAGATCAAAAAAAAAAGGTCTGACTCATTGCTGAATCAGAC
>JBLHXM010000112.1:0-9561 GCA_047630395.1 Dokdonia sp. | reverse complement strand
AAAAAACTACGAAACGATTATAGAATACTTTGGTGATGGCACCCTAGCCGATAACGCTCATTACAAACTCGCCGAATTATATGCGGGTCCTTTGAACGAACCAGAAAAGGCAAAGCACCACTACGAACGGATTATTTTTGACTTTCAAGACAGTATATTTTATGTGGAAGCGCAGAAGAAGTATAGACAATTGAGAGGGGATGCTATAAATTAAGTAGCATGTGTGGTTGTGAAATTTTCAATACCGAATAACCGAGTGAGCGGCTACAAGTGCTCTGATTAGGCAAAAGGATTCTATGCCACAGGGCAATTACAATCGTAGGAAACCTACAACGCTAAGGAATTTAAGAATACCTTAGCCTCCTTTTCGTAATCCATGATGACGCGGAAGAAAAGACAATATAAAGTTTAGTGGAAATTTAAAAATTTCTAGATACATACCAGGCAAATTAGACCCATGATTATATATAACGTTACTATCAATATAGAAGAAGCCGTAACCACAGAATGGCTTTCCTGGATGCAAGAGAAACACATCCCAGCCGTTTTAGCAACAGGGAAATTCACTAAGGCTTTGATGACAAAAGTATTGGTAGAGGAAGAAATGGGTGGACATACATTTTCAATACAATATAGTTGTCCAGATAAGGCTACCTTAGAAGCGTATTATGCCGAAGATGCCGATCGCCTTCAAGGGGATACAGGAAAATTTGCTGGAAAATTTGTGGCTTTTCGCACAGAACTAGAAGTGATAAGCAACCATTAATGGGACGGAAAAACTCAAATTCAGGATCGAAGCCACGTAAGTTTGATAAGTCTCATGCCCGAAAGGAAAATAGAGACCAAGGGGTTAGAGCCAAAAAGCATCTGGGACAACATTTTTTAGGAGACGAGTCGGTGGCAAAAGATATTGCAGATACGTTGACGCTAGAAGGATATACCAATGTGTTGGAAATCGGTCCAGGAACGGGTGTTTTAACAAAATATATCCTAGCCAAAGCCATTGATCTTGCGGTCATGGAGATTGATAGAGAGTCCATTGCATTTCTAAAGGGGCCTTTCAAACTAGAGCAAAAGGTAAACAAAGAGGAGAAGTTTCAAGTTCTCGAAGATGATTTTTTAAAGTGTGATCTAGATCAGGTTTTCCCGGGAGAGTCATTGGCAATTACAGGGAATTTTCCCTATAATATTTCGACGCAAATTGTATTTAAAACCTTAGAACACAAAGAGCGTATCCCTGAATTTACGGGAATGTTTCAAAAGGAAGTTGCGATGCGTATCTGTGCTCAAGAAGGCAGTAAAACGTATGGAATTCTCTCTGTTTTGGCACAGGCTTTTTATGATGCCGAATATTTATTTACTGTCCCTCCTACGGTCTTTATCCCACCACCAAAAGTAGACAGCGGGGTACTTCGATTGCGCCGAAAGCCAGATTTTGAAGCCTTAGGCTGTGATGAAAAAATGCTGTACGTTGTCGTGAAAATGGCCTTTCAACAGCGCAGAAAAACCTTGCGCAATAGTTTGAAGGGAATGGACTTAAGTGATGATTTTCGCGAGAATGAAATCCTAAATATGCGTCCAGAACAACTTTCTGTAGCTGCATTTATTGAACTTACTGCGGCTATAGCTAAGGATAGGCAGTAGTTGTTTGTGACTGCTCATTTACACCTTTAAGTTAGTCGTCCGGTTACCCTCATTTTCAATAGGGGATTCCTATATTTGCGAGAAGCAAAAAGGATCAACATGCCATTTGAACTTACCAATTCCTTTTTAGATCGTGTCAAATCACTTATTCAAGTGGAGGATACGGCTGCCTTGGAAAAAATATTTTTTGAACTGCATCCTGCCGATATCGCCGAAGTCTTAGAGGAGGTGAACTGGGAGGAAGCAGCTTATTTGGTGCGTTTACTCGACAGTGAGAAAACGGCAGAGGCCTTAATGGAATTGGATGACGATGATCGTGAGCGTCTGCTGGATGAATTGACACCCAAAGAAATTGCTGATGAGGTAGGAGAGTTAGATACCGATGATGCAGTAGATGTAATTTCCGAACTGGATGAAGATATTCAGCAAGAAGTAATTGCGCAAATTGAAGATGAAGAGCATAAGGCAGACATCCGAGAGATGTTGCAGTATGATGAAAATTCTGCAGGGGGGCTCATGGCAAAAGAACTGATTAAAGTCAAAGAGTCTTGGACGGTAGCTGGTTGTGTGCGAGAAATGCGCCGACAAGCAGAAGAAGTCACCCGTGTACACTCGATTTATGTAGTAAGTAAAGAAGATGAACTCATAGGGCGGCTGTCTCTTAAAGACCTGTTAACGTCCGATACCAAAACAAAGATTACAGAAATTTATATTCCAAAAGTAGATTATGTCTATGTCACAGATACTGCTGAAGATGTGGCTAAAGTGATGCAGAAATATGATTTGGAAGCAATTCCCGTGGTGAATCAGGAAATGAAGTTATTGGGTCGTATTACTATTGATGATATCGTAGATTTCATTAAAGAAGAGGCCGAAAAAGACTATCAAATGGCAGCGGGTATCTCCCAAGATGTAGAAGCTGATGATAGTATTCTCCAATTGACGCGTGCACGACTACCTTGGCTATTTTTAGGCCTTTTAGGAGGAGTAGGTGCTGCCTATATCATGGGCGGTTTTGAAAATTTTTTAAATGATCACGCGATCCTGTTACTTTTTACACCCCTCATTGCGGCGATGGCTGGAAATGTGGGCGTACAATCGTCGGCGATTATTGTACAAGGATTGGCTAATGACGATGTAAAAGGAAGTATTGCAAATCGGTTGGTTAAAGAAATGTTGCTGGCCATGCTTAATGGAGCGGCACTTGCGATCGTCCTGTTTTTCTTTCTTTGGGTTTGGAAAGGAGAGATGAGCTACTCTTTATCGATCTCTATTTCATTATTTGTAGTGATTATTGTAGCAGGAATCATTGGTACTTTTATTCCATTATTTCTACACAAAAGAGGTATTGACCCCGCAATTGCTACAGGACCGTTTATAACCACAAGTAATGATATCTTCGGAATCTTGATCTATCTATGGATCGCCAAAATGATTCTCAACCTTTGACACCGACATTTTTTGAATATCAACTTACCGTTCCTGGGTCTGCTATAGACGTGCTAGATCACGTAAATAATGTGGTATATCTGGACTGGGTACAAATCGCTGCGTCCAAACATTGGAATGAAGCCACATCTACTTATTTTCAATATGAAGATCCGAAGGAAGAGCGCTTGGGTATTAAGAAAATGGCATGGGTAGTACTGGATCATCATATTTGCTATAAGGCAGCGGCCTTTGAAGGCGATATTTTGATCGTTGCCACTTTTGTAAAAAAAATGTCTGGTGCAACATCAGAAAGGCATACCGAAATACGCAGGAAAGATAATGGAGCCTTACTTGTGAGTGTGATCACCAATTGGTGCTTGCTCAAAATGCCAGAAGGGAGACCCATGCGAATCCCTCGAGAAATTAGTACCTTGTTTTCAAAATCCTGAAGCCTATGAAAACCATTAATATTAAAGAGAAATTAGGCAAATTCGATACCCAATGGCACCCACATCAAATTGCTACGGTAGATGATATGCAGGTGCTTCTGGCTAAGATTTCTGGTGAGTTTGTCTGGCATAGCCATAAGGAGGAAGACGAGTTATTCTTTGTCCAAAAGGGACGCTTGGAAATGTGCTTTCGTGAAAGCGCACATCCAGAAAAAGAATGGTCTGAATTCGTAAATGAAGGCGAAATTATAGTGGTCCCCAAAGGCGTAGAGCATTGTCCAAAAACGGCCCATGGGGAAGAAGTCCAAGTGTTGCTTTTTGAAAAACTTTCTACGGCCCACACGGGGGAAGTGGTACATGAAAAAACCCAAGCAGAATATCCAAAAATTTAGTACGTATAGCGCATGTCTTTGAGAATACTACACTTAGATCAAAATCATCCCTTGTTACTCGAGCAGCTTGCTGCTAGGGGACACGAAAACACAGAAAATTATACTATTTCCAAGGAGGAAACGGAGCAAATCATAGATGCATATGATGGTATCATTATCCGTAGCCGATTTAAAATTGATAAAACCTTTATCGATGCTGCCAAGGGATTACAATTCATTGCCCGCGTAGGAGCCGGCCTAGAAAGCATAGATATTCCATATGCCGAAAGTAAAGGCATCCACCTTATCAGTGCGGCTGAAGGAAATCGAAATGCTGTAGGCGAACACTCCCTTGGAATGATACTGAGTATATTTAATAAACTCAATACTGGACATGCACAAATCTGTGAGGGACACTGGAACCGAGAGGCTAATCGTGGCGTCGAATTGGAAGGGAAAACGGTAGGAATTATTGGCTATGGCAATATGGGAAAAGCTTTTGCAAAGAAATTGCGAGGTTTTGATTGTACCGTGCTGTGCTATGATATTTTGGAGGGTGTCGGGAACGAAGATGCACAACAAGTATCGCTTGAAAAACTACAACAGCAAGCAGATGTTCTGAGTCTACACACGCCTTGGACGGAAGAAACGGACAAGATGGTCGACAGCGATTTTATAAATGCTTTCGCGAAAGCATTCTACCTCATAAACACGGCTAGAGGAAAAAGTGTGGTCACCGCCGACCTTGTAAAAGCCTTACAGCAAGGAAAAATACTAGGAGCTGGTCTCGATGTCCTTGAATATGAAAAGCTATCCTTTGAAAAATTATTCCACGACACTACAGAAATGCCACTCCCTTTGCGCTACTTAATTCAAGCAGAAAATGTGCTTCTTTCCCCGCATATAGCAGGATGGACAGTGGAAAGTAAAATTAAATTGGCGCAAACCATCCTTGATAAAATCATCGCTAAGTTTTAGTATATTGATACGTATGAATAGTCAATTGGGTATTGATACTATTTCTTTTGAGTAAGCGGCAGTAACTATGTATGCTCGTGTTTTACTATTTTTCAAGATCTATTTTATAAAAAAAGAATAGCATGCAATATATAGCAACCACAATACAAGAGTATATAGATCAACTTCCAGAGGACCGTCAAGGCCCAATTACAAAACTCAAAAATATCATCTCAGAAAACTTACCCTCAGAGTTTGAGGAAGGAATCCTCTATAAAATGATTGGTTTTTATGTTCCCCATACACGGTATCCCGATGGCTACCATTGCAACTCCAAAGACCCGCTTCCATTTATCAATCTTGCATCTCAAAAGAATTTTGTCGCGGTGTATCATATGGGGCTCTATGCAAAAAAGGAATTACTAGACTGGTTTGTGGGTGAGTATCCCAAACATTGTACCTATAAACTGGATATGGGAAAGAGCTGTATTCGGTTCAAAAAAATGGAAGATATTCCCTACGATTTGATCGCTGAGCTTGCACAAAAGATGTCGGTGCCCGCGTGGATTGAAATCTATGAAAAGACGATGAAGAAATAGGAACAGTTAAAGGAGCAGGCGTATGAAAATAGTAACAGGAATAGGGGGAATGTTCTTCAAAAGTGAAGACCCATACGCACAAAAGGAGTGGTATAAAAAACACTTGTAATTGCCTACGGATCAATACGGGTGGATCTTTTGGTGGCGAGATGAGGACGGAAAGAAGTGTTCTACCCAGTGGAGCCCTATGTATGTTAAGATCCCTTATTTTGCGCCTAGTGAAAAGCAATTTATGTTTGATTTCAGAGTGCACGATTTGCATGCCTTGTTGAAGATTTTGAAAGAAGAAGGTGTAACGATTGTAGGAACTGTTGAGGAATATGACTAAGGAAAGTTTGGGTGGATTCTAGATCCAGAGGGCAATAAGATTGAATTGTGGGAGCCTATAGATAGTGCTTTTTTGTAAAAATTTTGAACCGTATATGCAGACGGAATCTATTAAAAACACTGTCGTTTTCCCCGTTCTTAAGCGTATTTTTAGTAGTTTTAATGTTTAAACAACATAAAACCAGCGTATAATGAGTGAAGATACTTCAGAGGGTCATGAAGATGATCTAAAGGGCAAAGCAAAAAAAATAGCGGGTGATGCTAGTGAAAAGGCAAGTGAATTAGTTGATGACGTTAAGGATTCTGCCAGCGAGTTTAGCGATAGTGCAAAGGAAGCGGCCTCTAATGTAAAAGAAGAATGGAACAAGGTGACCCATAGTAAAGAGAATAAGAAATTAATAGCTGGGTTATTGGCTATTTTTCTAGGCTCTTTAGGGGTTCATAAATTCGTTTTGGGATATCAAACGGAAGGAATAATCCTATTGAGTATCACAATATTAGGCTCCTTGCTTGTTTGTTTTTTTGGTTTAGGCTTATTACTGACAATCCCGGTATGGATCTTTACAGTAATTGAAGGAATCATATATCTCACAAAATCAGATGAAGAGTTTTACGAAACCTACCAGGCGAATAAAAAACCTTGGTTGTAAAATAGCAAAAGCCCAAGTTCGTCTTGGGCTTTTTCAAAATATTTAACATCGTAATATTGCAATATTACTTTAATTGAATATCTTTGTTATAAACAAACAACAAATGGGCGTAACTAAAAGACATATTCATTCCATGCGGGCTAATGAGATTGCCGATCTCGCAAAGATATTTTCAAACCCCGCTCGTGTGGCAATCATTGAATATATAGGAGATTGTGATGGCTGTCTCTGTCAGGATATTTCTGAGAAGATTCGCTTGTCACAGCCTACTACATCGCAGCACTTACAAGTGATCCGAAAAGCCGGAATCTTAAAAAGTCAGTTTAGAGGGAAAGCACAATACTACAGTATTGACGTTCGGAAATGGGAGCAAGTACAGCAGCTATTTCAAGAGTTCTTCGAAGTCACCAAAGCAAAATGTTGTTAAGTCATTATGAGTACTCCACTTTTACATAAAGCCTATGACGGATCCCTCTTTCAAAAAGAAGGAGAAGATCTTGTCGCTCAAATTGCACAGCATTTGGACCGAACGGTGAGTGGTACCTCTTCAAAGGTTATTCAATGGACAGAGCCACAAGAGGAATATGAGTTTTGGCAGCAGTTTAGGAGCCAAGAGCATACTGTTTCTGATTTTTTTAAAACCGTGCTAGAACGTTCCATTCATACACATCACCCGAAGTACATAGGGCACCAAGTCGCTCCTACGGTTCCAATTTCGGCGCTGGCGACCTTGCTTAGTGCTCAGTTGAATAATGGGATGGCCGTCTACGAAATGGGGGCCGCCTCCACAGCCATTGAGCGTCTTGTCATTGAACAATTTACAAAAGCGATCGGTTATGCATATGGAGATGGATTTCTAACTTCCGGAGGAACTTTGGGTAACCTGACGGCTATGTTGGCTGCACGTCGTGCGTTTAAGAAAGAAGATATTTGGAACGATGGTCACCAGCGCACATTGGCCGTACTCGTTTCGGAAGAAGCGCATTACTGCATAGACCGAGCTGCGCGTATCATGGGATTGGGAGCAAAGGGAATTATTAAAGTCCCTGTGGATGACAATTACCAAATGCGCATCGATCTTTTGGAAAGCCAGTATACGGCAGCGGTAGCAGACGGATTTGAAGTCATTGCTATTATAGGCAGCGCGCCATCAACAAGTACAGGCGTTTATGATGATCTGGAGGCCGTTGGTGCTTTCGCGAAAGCAAAAAAGATTTGGTTCCACATAGATGCGGCACACGGAGGAGCTGCAATATTTTCAAAAAAGTACAAATACCTACTCAAGGGAATTGCACTGGCGGATTCTGTTATTATTGATGGACATAAAATGATGGGAACATCTGCCATCACAACCGCTGTGTTGTTTAAGGAAAGTGAAGCGAGTTATACCACTTTCGAACAAAAAGCGCAATATCTCTGGGAGAAAAATGACGATCCTGATTGGTTCAATATGGCCAAGCGTACTTTTGAGTGTACGAAGAGTATGATGAGTCTTCGTTTCTATGCGATTATTAACGCCCATGGCATGGAATTCTTTGATGATTTTGTGACAACGCTTTACGATGCAGGGCTGCATTTTGGAAAAAAAATTAAAGCAGAAGCCGATTTTGAACTGGCATTAGAGCCAGTGTCCAACATCGTCTGTTTTCGATACATCGGTTGCAGTACGCCTGAAGCATATGACGCGTTAAATCATAAAATTAGACGCGCCTTGCTGGAGGACGGAGCGTTTTATATCGTCGCTACACAACTGAAACAAGGGTATTATTTGCGAACGACCTTTATGAATCCATTTACAACCCAAGAACATACCACGGCTTTGCTTTCGAAAATTCGTCACATCGCCAATAATCTTAATTATTAACTAATAAATCTTTCGTCTTATCGGAAGTAGCTATACTATGAAAACAGCAGATTTTTTAAGTCTTTTACAAGACCACCAAGGCAAGTCCTTGTTGTTTGAGTATGCGCCTAACTTGCTAGTTGGTGCTAATTATCACATCACTGAAGTAAAACACCTTACGGTTGATTCTGTAGACTGTGGCGCTGGAGTAGATGCCTGGAAAGAAACGATCGTCCAACTTTGGGAGAGTCCAGCAGATTTGGGTAAAACGGAATTCATGAGTGCTCACAAAGCGTTGGATATTTTGGCTAAAGTGGGTCAGATGAAACCTTATGAGATGGAGGCGGAGCTAAAAATTGAATACAGCAATGCGCATTTTCACACAGCGCAACTATTTGTTAACGATTACGAAATGCGCGGAAATAATCTCATGTTTAAATTAGCTGTCGAACAAACAGATTGTAAGGCAAAAGAAACCTGTGGAGTCCCTGAACCTGCTGTGGTAGAAGAAGGTGGTTGTGCTCCAGGAGGAGGTTGCTGTTAGAATCATGAGTGTGACAGTTCATATACGACCCTGTGTTGCTAGTGATTATTCTGCATGTGTCAAAATTTACGCAGACGGGATGGAAACAGGCATCGCTACTTTTGAAACAGTAGTGCCAGACTGGGACGGATGGAATGCTAAATTTTTAAAACAATGCCGATTTGTAGCCGAAGGTAATGCCGGGGTTATAGGCTGGTGTGGATTGACCGCATTTTCTAGCAGAGCTGTATATCGCGGTGTCGCCGAAGTCACGATTTATGTGGCGGCGGCGGCCCAAGGGCAAGGTGTTGGACAGCAGTTACTTTCGCAGCTTGTTGAAGCGAGTGAAGCAGCGGGTTTTTGGACTTTATTGGCCAAAATTTTTGAAGCGAATACATCGAGTATTCACTTGCATAAAAAACAAGGATTTCGACAGGTAGGAGTTCTTGAAAAATTAGGAATGCGTGACGGCATATGGCATAACAATGTCTTGTTGGAACGAAGAAGTGAAAAAATGAATCTTATGAAAAATGTACTCGTTCTGTGCACAGGAAATAGCTGTCGCTCTCAGATGGCCCACGGATATTTGAATCAAATGGCACAGGATACTGCGATCATTTATTCGGCGGGAATAGAAACCCACGGCATTAATCCAGGAGCCGCTGCCACCATGGCTAAAGCTGGGATTGATATTACAGGTCATACCTCAAACAACGTCACAGAATACGATGGGATATCTTGGGATTTTATCATCACGGTGTGTGATC
>JBLHXM010000111.1:0-9590 GCA_047630395.1 Dokdonia sp. | reverse complement strand
ACACCTTAATTAAAGGTGCAGACGCTTGCAGAAACTATGGTTTTGCTCGTAGTTCTGGAGTCTATGTAAATTGGTTTGATAGTGATGACATCATGTTGCCACAGCATCTTGAAAAGAAGATGAATACTCTTCAGTCTAATCCCGATTTAGATGGTGTTTTTTGCTTTAATCAGAGTTTTTCTATGGTGGATGGAAAACAAGAATTGGGGATGGTTAATCGTTTTCAGAGAGAAAATCTCTTGGAGAATCTTATTCTTAGAAAACAGTTTGTGCAAACCGGTTGCGGACTATGGAAGAAGGGCTATATTGCAGCGCAGTTTGTGAGTGAACCTATTTTTGATGAGTTGCTTTCACAATCTCAGGACTATGATTTTTATGCTAGAGTATTCTTGAAAGAGCCAGAATTCATCATTGTGGATGAGCCGTTATTCCTATTTAGACGTGGAAACGAGTCCATTTCTACTGCCTATTTATCACTTAACTCACAACATTTATCTTCATTTATAAGGGCTAGGGTCAAGATTTTGCAACGGCATATGGATGATTATCATATTCAAGCAGGTGTTCTCAATGCAATATTTTCTAGCTGGAATATGCACTTGCACACTATGGATCAAAGGTCTTTTAATACCTATATTTCTGTTTTAAAGGAGAGTCGGAATGTGGTTGCTCCCTCTTTAGCAAGAGCGATTCCCAAAGTTATAAGATGGGCAAAACTGCTTCGCTTTCTAGGAAAAGGAGCCTATCGATACAAGGATAAGTTTAAGGTTGAATAAATATCACACCAGTATATCAAGATAGGACTTACCAATCGCCACCTCACTATAATTTTCTGTATACCGTTTTCTAAGCTTTTCAGCTATCTTTTGGTTTTTGGAAGCTTCTTGATCGAGCATCTGCTTCATCTTTTCTTTCAAGTCATTAACAGTACCATCATAGAAAAATGGATAGTCTGGTAGACGAGTTTCCATGGCACCCACCCGCGAACTTATTATTAATCTACCCGCAGCCATGGCTTCCACTCCTGTATAAGGTCCCGCCTCAATCGTCGATGCAATAATCAAACAGTCATTGGCAGCATGAGCCTCGTGAATACCCTTAAAATCAATTGCTCCGTGGAAGTGTATGTTCTTACAGCCTTCCGCTTGCTGTTTTAGAAGTGTTTCTTCTTCCCCATCGCCATAAATATGTAATTCTGCCAATGGATATTGAAGTTCTTGAAATGCTTGAATTATCTGTCCTGTCCGTTTCAAAGGAGATAAGCGTGAAATAGCGTAGAAACGTTTTAACTCTGACTGTAGCACTGGAATTTCTAAAAATCGCTCCTCATTATAGGCGTTTTGATCCACTAGGCAATGGGTAGCTGCTGGCAGAAAATGTGCAATAGTCTTTAGGTTTTTCTCCGAATGATGGATAAATGTCTTCACCTTAGAAAGCCACTCCGCATTCTCAGGGGTGAGTTCGTGCTTCTTAATCTGTCCTGTGGTTCGGAAATAAATAGGAATTTTAAGTTGATGTGCCATTTCTATAGCGGCTTTCATATAGTTGGAAGTAAGCTGTGAACAAAGTATCAATTGGTCATAGGATGCAATTTCTTGTTCTAAAACTCGCTGTCTTTGCTTTGCTAAGGAAACGATGGGTAGTCGCGTTAAACTATTATCCACACGATGATGATTGGATGCTGCCAAAGGTTTCAACCAACTCACTAGAGATGTGAGTAATCGAATAGGAAAGGACGTCTCATAAACCAACTTATCCAGAGAAGTATAATTTAAGGCTTCATTAAAATAGAAAACCGAAGAATCATCAAAATAACGTGCCAGTGATAGTACTCGAACCTCATGTTTTTGTTCCAACAAACTCCCAATAAAACCTACATCAAGATTGACGCCTCCGTATTTATTGATTGGGGAAAGAATTAAGAATCGTTGTTTTGACATAGTATTTGGGCTACACAAATGTACCTTTTATTAAAGAACAACCATATTTTATTATCCTGACAGAGATATTACACTAGTAGATGTTATATTTGAGGGATAAACCTTGTAGACTATGCTTATAGACCTTATTGTAGGCGCTCGTCCCAATTTTATAAAGATTGCTCCGGTGATTGCTGTCATCAAAGAATTTCAAACGAAAGGCGCAAACATCGCCTTTCGTTTGGTACATACTGGCCAGCATTACGACACCGCTATGAGTGGTAGTTTTTTTACTCAATTGGACATTCCAGAGCCTGATGTAAATTTTGGAGCAGGCGGCGGAACACAGGCGCAACAAACAGCTTCCATAATGGAAGGCTATGAGGCGTATTTGGAAACACAGAAGCCTGATTTGACAATTGTCGTTGGCGATGTTACGTCCACCATGGCTTGTACTATTGTCGCTAAAAAAGCAGGAGTGAAAGTAGCGCATATTGAAGCGGGAATTCGCTCAGGAGATATGTTGATGCCAGAAGAGATCAATCGAATGGTCACAGATAGTATCACCGATTATTTTTTTACTACAACCCCTAAAGCAGGACAACTTCTAGAAACACAAGGCATTCCAAAAGACCGTATTTTCTTTGTAGGGAATGTGATGATTGATACCTTAAAAAAACAAGAACCCTTATTTACAGCGCCTAATTTTTGGAAAGAGGCAGGTCTGTCTCCAAAATCCTATCTCGTTCTCACCTTACACCGACCTTCCAATGTGGATGATGTTGTGCATTTAGAAGAATTATTGACCGCCATCGCTACGGAAGTTCGCGATAAGAAGGTTATTCTTCCGGTGCATCCAAGGGCCGCAGTAAAGATCCGAGCAATCATGGATGGGAATGCCATTTTTAGCGCTTTTCATTTAGTGCCGGCAATGGACTATCGCTCCTTTAATTATCTTGTTAAAAATGCTTTTGCTGTGCTTACAGATTCTGGCGGAATTACAGAAGAAACTACGGTGATGGGTATTCCTTGTATGACTTTGCGTACCTCTACAGAACGCCCAGAAACTGTTACTGTGGGTACCAATGAACTTATTGGAATTGATCCAGAAGCCATTGCACCAGCTATGAAGAAGTTGTTTTCTGGGGAGTGGAAGAAAGGATCCATTCCTGAATTATGGGATGGTCAGGCTTCACAACGCATTATTGAGACAGTTATAGATATATTTAATTAGAAGAATGACAACGCACACAAAAAAACGCTTGTTGATTGCTGTAGAATCTATTGATGTCAATGACAGCAGTGGAACCAAAGGTCGTGTCGCACTTATTCAGAATATGGTAAAATTAGGGTATGACTTGACAGTTTTACACTACACCCAGAAAGATATGTCCATTGCAGGAGCAAACTGTATTTCCGTAAAAGAAAATAGACGATCCTGGTACTTTTTGATGAGCAGAGTACAGCGGTATATCTATCGCTGGTTCAAATGGAATATCAGTGAATATCAAGAAAGGCGTAATGGTTTTTCCTATACATGGAAAAATGATGCAAACGCTTTCGCGAAAGCAATAAAATCCTATGACCCTGCACAGTTTGATATGCTATGGACATTTGGGAAAGGTATAAGTTTTAGAGCTCATGCCGGGGTCTTGCAAAGGCCTGAGTGGCACAACAAATGGTATGCCTATGTGCATGATCCGTATCCACAACATCTATATCCTAGACCTTATAATTTCGTGCAAGCTGGATATAAGCAAAAAAGATATTTCTTTAGAGACATCACAGAGAAGGCAAAGTTTATGGTATTTCCAAGTGCTTTACTCAGAGAATGGATGCAAAGTTATTTTGTAGCCATAGAAGATAAAGCCTTGATTATTCCACATCAAATTGCTGAGGTCGCTGAACTTGACGAGGGCCACACAGAAAAAAACACACAAGAGGTATGTACACTCTTGCACGCTGGAAATTTACTAGACCTGAGAGACCCAAAGCCTGTTGTGGAAGCGTATAAGAAATTTCTGAGCGAAGTCCCTGAAGCAAGTGCTGATAGCCAATTGATGTTTATAGGTAAGCCTTCGAAGTTCGACCCATATTTAAAACAACAACAGGCGACTATGCCCAGCCTTAGATTGAGTGATGGGTACGTCGCTTTTGAAAAAGTACATCGCATGCAACAGGAGGCAAATATCAATATTATACTAGAGGCGAAGTCGGAGATAAGTCCATTTTTGCCAGGTAAATTTGCACATTGCGTCGCCGCCGATGTGCCTATCGTACTGATAGGTCCGTTTTACAGCGAATGCAAACGCTTATTAGGCGAGGACTATCCGTATAGTTTTGAGTTTACAGAAATTGAGAAACTCAGCGCAGCTTTTGTGCAGATCTATTCAGATTGGAAACTAGGGAATGCTCAATATTTAAACCGTCCCGATTTAAAAGAATACCTTACACTGCCTTATTTGCATACGACGCTAGAAAACAGCCTGACTGCTTAAACAATTGCCCATGTTAACGATTGTTATTCCAAACCGAAACCGAAACCTTGATACCGTCAGACGTAGCTTGGGGTCTATTGCCGTGCAACTAGATAATCAAGTACAGCTAGTGGTCATTGATTATGGAAGCGATCCGGACTACCAAAAGCGCTTAAAAGTGATGGTTGCTAATTGGTCACATATGGAACTGATATGCTGTCCAACCCAAGAACAGCTGTGGCAGAAAACAAGAGCAATCAACATCGTCTTGAAACAATGCGCCACGCACTATTTTATGGTAGCAGATATGGATATGTTGTTTCATCCTTCCTTTACAACCAAAGTATTGGCAGAAGCCAAAGAAGGACAAGCCACTTATTTCCAAGTGGGCGTAATGACCGAAGCAGAGAGTCTTTTAGAAAAGCCCTATGCCAATTATAATATCAAATTCTTAACAGACGATCAAGCTACAGGAATGACTCTTTTACCTACGCAACTGTTAAGAGATATGGGTGGTTTTGACGAATTCTATCACGGCTGGGGTTCTGAAGATACCGATGTTCATGTTCGGTTGCGAAACAAAGGAATACCTGTTCATTTTTATCAAGAAGAAACCTTATTACTGCATCAATGGCATCCCAAATTTTACAGGTCCAAAGATAGTACTGCTCCGTTTCATGACAGTTTAGAGCGTGTGAATCAGGGGTATCTTACGCTTTCGCGAAAGCATAACCGTACTCAGTCCAACACCAAGCAGGAATGGGGAGTCCTTCCCAATATATTCCTTTATCAGTCCCTCGATGCGCCTACAGAAAGCGTAGATTGTTACAGTACCAAAGAAGCCTTATCTGCACTTTATTTTCAGTTGGCAGAAGGCTTGTTTTCTGGGGTGCTTCACCTAAAGGTTAAAGAGCATCCCGAAGCACATACACCTAAAACAAAACTGAAACTAGTCTTTCATAAAAAAACACCGCTTTTTATCGATTTAGAAATGGCGAATAGAGCGTTATTGGAACATATTATCGCAGTACATCGCAATGAACCGTATCGCTATCGCTTCGACAGACAGCAAAAAACCATCGAACTTAGTATCCATTTAGGGCCAATCGTATGAAGATTTTAATGGTCAGTATGAATTCCATTCACTTTCGGCGCTGGTCGGAGCAGTTACGAGATAGTGGTCATGATCTTTATTGGTTTGATATAAGAGATCAAGGCTATGCGCCATCCCTCTCTTTTATGACACAAATTACTGGGTGGAAGAAGGGTTTTTTAAAAAATAAGGGACGTAGCTTTTTGAAGCAAAAAGCTCCCAAACTTTTCGCTGCCTTATCCGACCGCTTTGATACACCCGTTGCAGAAGCTTTTGAAGCAGCCGTATTGGACATAACCCCAGATCTTGTACATAGTTTTGCCTTGTATGTTTCTTGTGGTCCTATTCTCGCAGTAATGCAGCGACATGCAGCTATCAAGTGGGGCTATTCTTCATGGGGGAGTGACTTATATTACTTTCAGAATATCGCAGCGTATCGTACACAAATCGAAGCTGTATTGCCTCGTATGGAGTATCTAATGACCGATTGTCAGAGGGATGCTCAAATAGCAAGGGCATATGGTTTTAAAGGCACACATCTCGGAGTGTTTCCAGGTGGCGGGGGATTTGATATTGCAAATCTCGCTTCACTGCGTCAAGACTTTAAAAACCGGAAGGTGATTCTAGTCAAAGGGAATCAGAATAGGTCTGGAAGAGCCTTAGTGGTTTTGGAGGCTTTGGATGGGATAGGAAGTCTATTGTCTGAGTATACAGTTGTTGTTTTTGGGGCCGAAGACGCGCGTGTATTGGCCTATGGTCAGCATGGAATAAAGAAACATGGAATACCGCACATAGAAGTACATGGATTGCAGGAACACAATGACATCTTGACGGCCATGTGTCGTGCAAAAATATATATAGGAAATAGCAATTCAGATGGTATGCCGAATACCTTATTAGAGGCGATCTGTTGTGGGGCATTTCCTATTCAGTCTAATCCTGGAGGCGCTACCGCCGAATTGATAAAAGTGGGTATGAATGGCTTTTTAATAGAGGATTGTGAAGATGTAAGCGCTTTGCAAGAACTTCTTGCAAAGGCACTGAAGGCTGGAGATTTGCTAGAAGAAGGCGTGCGCTATAACGATGAACATATACGGCCACTATTGGAACGGAAAGAAGTACGAGACCAAGTATTAATAGCGTACACTAAAATAGGGGAGTTATGATTAAGGTTTGTAACATCGGAGCAATGCGGTATACCCCTTTTGGAGGGTTTCATGAAATGGATCTGCCGTATCTAGAAGCTCATGGGATTCGTTTTGTAAAAGATCCCAAAGAGGCCGATATCCTTGTGTCCCAAAATAGAAAGCATCTCAAGCGCTATTTTTTAAAGCATAGAAACAAGAAAAAGTATTTGATTTGGACATTAGAGCCGCGATTTGATACCTATACGCAACCACTGCGCCAGGAGTTATTTGGTTTTGTGCGTTGCCATATTATGAACCTATATACAGGCGACGTTTTTGTAAGTCCGCTATCGTTCCATGCAGGTTTAATTACCAAAACCCTGCATCCTTTACCCGCCGATTTTAAACTCCCCAACCGAAACGTTGTGGGGCTGATGTCCTTCTATAAAGGGCTAGCTACAGAAAAAGTCATGTATCACGGCAAAGATGTAGATCTTATTAAGAAAAGAACAGCGATTGGATTGTACGGTCATGAGCAGGGAGTAATGCATATTTTCGGAAAAGGATGGCCAGCAGGTGTTTCCAAAGAAGACAGTAGAGAAGGAGATTGGGTCGGTAGAAAAGGGAATGTCTTAGATCCGTATCATTTCAACTTGAGTTTTGAGAACACCGCAGTTCCGCGGTATACTACTGAAAAGATATGGGATAGCATTGCGGGCTATTGCCTGCCTATCTATTATGGTGAGGGAACTGAAATATATTCGCTTTTTCCTGAAAACAGTTTTATTGATTATGCTAAAATGGAAGGGCCCGCTCAGTTATTTGAATACATTACGGAAATGTCTGATGCAGCATATGTAGCGCGACTCAATGCGTGTATTGCTGTATATAATAATATCAGTTCCCTTGGAAAACCTTTTGCTGAACAACAACGAGGATTGGCTTTAGCGTCCATTGTTCAAAAACTAACTAAAATCACCGAATCACAATGAGCCTTAAATCCTTTATAGTAAAGACACTTAGAAATCGAGGAGTGTATCTTGAGCCAGAAACACCAGAGGCGCAGGTACGTGCATTAATCAAAAGTTTACATCCTCGTAAAATAGAAAAAGAACTTGTTCGTTTGGGCCCTGAGAAAGATGGAGGGTATCTGGTGCCTAATGACCTGGATGGGATTACTGCCTGTTTTTCCCCAGGAGTAGGACGCATGAGTGAATTTGAAGTCGACTGCCTAGAAAGAAACATGAAATTGTATCTGGCAGATAAATCGGTGGACGGTCCCGGGACTGCGCATAAAGATTTACATTTTATCAAAAAGTTTGTGGGTTGTACAAACAACGATGACTTTATGACTATGGATCAGTGGGTAGCAGACACCATTGGAACGAACTCTGATGATATGATGTTACAAATGGATATAGAGGGTTATGAGTATATGACGCTATTGAATATTTCTGACAAATTACTCCATCAGTTTAGGGTGATTGTAATAGAGTTTCATAGCTTGCACAAGCTGTGGAATAGAGAGTTTTTTAAAATCGCTAATGCTAGCTTTGAGAAATTGTTGCAGAATCATTACTGTGTACACATACATCCTAATAATATAACCAAGCCAATAGTTCATCATGGCATTGAAGTTCCTATCGCAGCCGAGTTTACATTTATCCGAAAGGATAGGGTACAAAAAGCTGATTATGCAACGCAATTTCCGCATAAATTAGACAGAGATAATACGCCCAATCCATCCGTGGTATTGCCAGCAGATTGGTATGCCGCTAATCGAGGATAGTATCGGTGTAATTTTTTGAATACCAAATAAGAACCAGCCCTTAAAATGAGGGGTATGAGTGAAACTTTGAGAAGTAAAGCGTATCTGATTAAGCAAAAAATAAAGAAGAAGTTAAGGAGTATGCGTCCCCATTATAGAACGGTAGATGAATATTGGCTGCAAAAGATCCCTTACACAAATATTGGCGACAGACTTGATCTTTTCAGGGAGGAATGTAAAGCTAAAGATGTTCTTCATTTTGGATGTACAGATTGGCCGGTTTTCAATCCCAAAAATAATTTACACATTACATTATCTGAGATTACAAAATCAATTGATGGTTTTGATATTGATAAACCAGGTATTGAAGCACTTCGTTCGTATGTTGGTCAGGAGTACTATTCAGATTTTGAGAGTCTGTCCTCAAAAAAATATGACGTTTGTCTTATTCCGGAAACCATTGAACATGTGGATAATGTTGGATCGTTTTTGAGTAATCTTTCCAAAGTAAATGCATCAAAATTTTTAATTACGGCTCCAAATTGCTTTTCTCAAGCACGACAGCAAAATTACCGAGTTGAAAAAGACACTTTTATAGAAATAGTACACCCGGATCATAATGTTTGGTATAGCCCTTATACGTTAAAAAACGTGATAGAGAAGTATTCCGAACTTGAGGTCACCAAAGTATATTTATTGCAAAACAAGACAATGGTATGCTGTGAGGCTATAAAAAAGAAGTAAAAGATCAGGTGCTGGTATCCGTTTTTTAAACAAAGGGAATTTTAGCAGTAATCTGGAGAGAGCTATGTCAGTTTCAGAATAGAAGCTTTTCATAGGAATCAACAGTTGACAACTAAATAGGATTGATCTAAGATTCATATTGCTGTTTTGAAGCAATATGAATATCTTGCGTATAATGAGTAACCCCATACGTAACATCGCCATCATTCCTGCACGCGGAGGTTCCAAACGCCTTCCTGGTAAGAATATAAAAACCTTAGGCGATCTGCCTTTGATAGCGCATAGCATTAAATATGCGCAGCAGTTCCCTGAATATATTCATAAAATAGTGGTGACTACAGACGATCCTGAAATCGCCAAAATCGCACAAGAATATGGGGCTAGCGTTGTAAAGCGTCCAGCCGTATTGGCAGGGGATCATGAGCCTGTCTTATCGGCCTTGCAGCATGTACTCGAGGCGTA
>JBLHXM010000110.1:0-10339 GCA_047630395.1 Dokdonia sp. | reverse complement strand
TTGATTGATTGATACTATAATAGACGACCGATTTTTGTAAGTGTTACAAATCCCGTACCAAAAAGAGATATTTTTCTTTTTAGTACGGGATTTTAAATGGCTCCGAAAGCGATATCAACAATAAAATTCCTTTGGAAATTGCAATTATGAATTCTCAAATACGAGCGCAGAGAGCACCCATTTTCCAAAATTTAGGCATGCTACTTCGCGTTCTCTTTACTTAAATCAAACCTATATATAAGATCTGCACCTACATATAAGGCAGCATCAAACTCACTGTTGAGACGGGTTCTATCATCACCAGCTAATGGGAATGTTAACACCTGCGCCCCTATCGTATCACTTTCACTATAGAGTCCATAATCTGTCGTATCATATCCTACTCTTCCTCGCACGATTAAGGCATTATCTAAAAATGCGTATGATGCGTATACTGCAAAACGAATAGACTCTTCTTGCACATATGCATCATTTTCAGCCAGGTTGTACGATTTTATAGACGTAAGCAAATCTGCGCCTACACTGAAACTTTCTGTTAAGGCATAATTAGCATCTGCTCGTATAGGAAAGGTAGCATTTAGGTAAAACTTCTTGTCTTTAGAACGGTGCCAAAAACCAATAAGTGGTGTTATTGTCGCTCCAAAAAATTCTGAAGAGGCATAGACTCCAAATTTCACATTCCACATCTCAGATTTCTGATAGCCTAGCAATGCGAGTGCTCCCATTTGGAAATCACTTCCACTCACATCCTCAAAATCTGAAGCAAGTTTTGGTAATAAAACGTAGGTTCCAGACCATTTTTCAGAGTGAGTGTATTTTACCCCCAAGTTTAAACGGGTCATGGTGAGGTTACTTCGGTCTGCCCCACTAGCAATATTAAGACGTGTATTCTCTGCGGTCAAACCTGTTAGTACAACTAAATTTTCGTTAATCCGAGTGGGGTAGTAAATCTCCAGATTTGTATTGTTAATACTTGTCTCACTATCGTTATCCAGATTTCCTAGCGTAACATTGTTACGGGAGAGTTTTACAATATCTACATAATCTTGTGCCTGTAATTGAACACATAAGAGCAGGCCAAGGCCTAAAAGCGTAATTCTTTTCATAGTTAGTTTTTTAGTAGACGTACAAGAACTTCCCTTAAAAGGAATCACTCTTGTAATATGTCTGCAATTATTTTTTTACCGAAGTTACTCCCCAAAGCATCATTAAAACGTTAAAAAGAATAAAAAGATAGGTGCTTGACGTATTTACCTCCCTATTGTTTCATCGTATCACAGACATCTTTCTAAAATGCGCTTTCGCACCTGCCTGCCTCCAGAGGAAGAAAAGCAATATCTGTGTCTAAAAACCAAAGACTGTAACCATTCCAAGCTCAGAACGTCTAGTTAGCAGCATCAAGACACATCCATGACCGCCAAGGACAACAAAAGATCGAGAAGCTATCCCTTCAAAGCAAGACCTCTACTCCTCATTTCACAGGGTTCTTACTAGATCTAACCATCTATATTTCAGTCATGTTTGCAATACGGGAAACTACTATTCCTAACGCAAGCTTTCTTGTTACGTGCCTCTTTTGGTCATTAACAACCCTGGCGTTTGCAAGTTGGAGAATGAAAGTTCGCGGCATTTCTTGGAAAGACTTAGGCCTCGTAACACCGAAAAATCTATCAAAAACACTCTTAATTGCTGGTCTCATTTTAGCAGCAACCATCGTGAGCCTTGTCGCATTTAATATGATCAAAGAGCAGATTCCTTTTTTTTGCAGACCACATACCAAGCACAGAAACGTCGGCGCCTGATACCTCTTCAAAATTTGGAGACCTTAAAGGGATTTGGGGTCTTTTATTTATGATTATGCCCTCAGTACTCCTCGAATCCTTCTTAGAAGAATTATTAGATAGAGGCTTCTTAATCAATTGGTTTGAAAAATTATTATCCCGAACATCTATTGCGACCCTACTTGCGGTAGTTCTTCAAGCTGCAATTTTTGGATTTAGACATTCCTATTACCTCTCTGAGCGATCCATAACCGTTGGTATAATCAGGTTTGATTATGGGGATTTCCTATGTGAAGTTAGGTAGAAATCTTTAGCCATTGATCATTGCACATTGTATTTTTAATACCATGTCAATGATGGATCGAGTATAATTATAGCTTAGGTCTTTCAAAGAAAATCTAATGATTGGCTGCACTAAATAGAAGCATTCAGCAGCGGCTAGTGCACCTAGAAAAACTTCTCTTTTATCATCGCAAACGATTCAGAACCTCGCGAATCCGTCCTTCCTCAAATTATTCCTATCTCAGCAATCAAAGTACTCAGGGAATCCCTAATTTTACCGCATGTTAACATCCATTTCAGACGCCTTAGAAAAACTACTCATGGAATCCTTTGGGATTCCTGCTCAAGCGGTTTTTTTCCCTAAAACGATTCTTTTGATTTTAGGCACCTTTTTGCTCATGTTTCTCGCATGGCGTATCGGTAAGTGGGTCTTGCACAAAACAGTGCCTAAAGTGACCTCAAAAACCAAAACAATTTGGGATGATGTTATTTTTAGTAAACGTGTTATTTCAGCGATCGCCCTATTGATTCCTGCTTTGATGCTTGACTATATGGCTCCTGGTATTTTTAAAGGCCTTGGATATACCCTTCCCTTTGTGACTGGTGTGACCAATATTCTGATTGTATTTACACTCGCTTGGATCATAGGCTCTGTTTTTAATGGCGTTAATGCTATTTTGGCAACGAACCCAGATTTCATTGATAAACCGATTGGAAGTATTACCCAGCTTGGAAAAATTTTCATCTATGCCATTGCCTTCGTTCTTTCTATATCGATCATCTTCAACAAAAGCCCTCTACTTTTATTAAGCGGATTCGGTGCCATTGCCGCGGTTGTTCTCCTCGTTTTTAAGGACAGTATCTTGGGGTTTGTTGCCAGTGTGCAGCTTTCGGCAAATAATATGGTACATGTAGGCGATTGGGTGACTGTTCCCAAGTACAATGCCGATGGAGATGTACAAGAAATCAACTTGACAACAATCAAGGTTCAAAATTTCGACAATACTATCACAACAATACCTACCTATGCCTTTGTCTCAGATTCGTTTACAAACTGGAGAGGCATGCAGCAATCTCCGGGAAGAAGGATTAAACGAGCGGTTCATATCCAGATCCAGAGCATCCGTTTTTGTACTCCTGAAATGATCGAACGCTTTAAGAAAATTCAATTGGTAAGCGACTATATCGAAGAACGTCAAGCAGAAATCGATGTCTACAACAAAGAGCATCAGATAGACGGAAGTGTACTGGCCAACGGAAGAAAACTCACGAACATTGGTATTTTTGCAGTCTACCTAGAAAAATACCTAAACTCAAATCCAAGCATTAGTCAGGAAATGACCATCATGGTGCGTCAATTATCTTCTACTCCTAGCGGACTACCGCTTGAGATCTATGCGTTTAGTATTCATAAAGAATGGAAAATCTACGAAGGGGTGATGTCTGATATTTTTGATCATACTTTAGCAGCAGCGTCCAGTTTTGATCTGCAAATCTTTGAAAACCCTACGGGTACTGACTTTCAGTCGTTGGCGCAATAAGTTTACCACGTCCTAACGATTTCAGCACCTTAGCAAAGAATTACTTCCCGCGTTTAAAAGGTAGGTAGGTCGTTAACTTAGCATCAATGCGTGTTTTCCACAAATCGTTTTCGGCGACATCTAGTCCGTGATTCGAATCTGAATCGTATTGTTTTTGTTCGTGGCGACAGGCCTGCCAATTGCGGTTCCAAACTTCTTGATAATCGTCCATGCGTTGCACTTTTGCTTTTTGCAATTTTGAAAATTCATAACGCATTTTTCGGGCGTATAGCTCGGCGATATCAAAGTGTAACTGTTCATGCCCAAGCAAAACATCATTGCGTTGCGTAACCCAAGACTTCTTAGGATAGAATTGCGCAACAACGGTTAGATCTTTATAATTTCGGATATTATCATTGGCATCTACCGCTACATTAACCGGTTCAATCTCCACCTTATATACAGTCTTTGCAGCCCACAGCTCATCGGTCTCCTTAGGCACATGTCTCTTTTGATAGTCTCCCCAAACCAACGGCCGATCTGTCTCCCATTCAATCACTTGACTGTGTAACTCTTGTCCACATAACACGCTTAAAAACCAAAGACAACACAAAGACCCACCTACTTTCATATATGTTTTTTTACAGCAGCTAAAATAACAACTCTTCCCCTATTATTCATTCCTTTTTAATTACTTTTAAACGACAACAACAGCGCATATGCAGCATCAAAAAGATCTCTTTTCCCTACCAGATGACTCTATTTACATAAATGGCGCATATATGTCGCCACAGTTAAAAAGTGTGGAAAAAACTGGCATTGAAAGCATCCTACGTAAAAATCAACCCCATACCATTACCCAAGAAGACTTCTTTACCAATCGAACGATTCTCAAACAGCGTTTTGCCCAACTCATTGATGCTCCAGATTATCACAATTGCGCAATCATTCCTGCGGCTTCCTATGGAATTGCAACGGCAGCCAACAATATTGATTTAAAACAAAGTGATGAGATTCTCTTAGTCGATGAGCAGTTTCCTTCCAATGTCTATGCTTGGCGCGAAAAGGCGAACGAAACGGGTGCCAGCATCCGAATTGTACGTCCGCCAACTAGTTTTAAAGACCGAAGCCTTCGCTGGAATCAAAATATTCTCAAAGCCATTAATGCCAACACCAAAGTGGTCGCTATGGGCCATGTCCATTGGGCAGACGGCAGCTTATTTGATCTCATCGCCATTCGAAAGAAAAGTCATGAGGTAGGAGCAAAGCTCATCATTGATGGCACTCAAAGTGTGGGAGCTTTACCCTTTTCAGTTGCCGAAATCCAACCAGACGCTCTCATTTGTGGAGGGTATAAATGGCTTATGGGACCTTATGCTATAGGTATGGCATACTATGCCGATTCTATGCTAGACGGGGAACCCCTTGAATACAACTGGATAAACCGGAAAAACAGTGAGGACTTTTCCCAACTCATTAATTATCAAGATGAATACCAACCCAAAGCGGATAAATTTTGTGTAGGCGAATCCAGTAATTTTATTCTGGTTCCTATGCAAATCGCCGCCATTGATCAATTATTACAATGGGGGCAAAAGGAGATTCAAGCTTATACCCATCAGATCTCTCAAAAAGCAATCACTGCATTGAGAGCCAAAGGCTGCTTTATTGAAAACGATGCCCATCGGGCAAAGCACTTGTTTGGCGTATATCTGCCCGAACATATGCATCTAGACGTGATTAAAGAACGCTTTCGCGAAAGCGGAATCTCAGTAGGTATACGAGGAGCACCACATGTGTATAATACTACCGCCGATTTTGAGCAATTTTTAGCTTGTTTTGACTGACAGTTCCTGATTCAAAAGACCTTCCGAACCTGCCTTTGGATATTTTCCTGGAGATAGTATCCTTGAATCGCAAGCGAAGAAGCTTTTTTTGAAAGCCTAAGGAATACTGTTCACTTCCTTTTTAATGGTCTAGACAATAAAGTACCTTTGCCAGGCTAAACACATTATAATGAAGAAGGATACGTTAGAGTTATCTGCAGAGGAGATGCGAAGCTATGGTTATAGTATTGTAGACACGCTGGTGGAACATTTTGAAACGCAAAAGGAAAAACACCCTATTGCACCAGGAACACGAGAAGAAATGAATCATCTCTTTCTCGAAGAGGCACCAGAAAAACCTTCCGATCCACAAGAAGTATTGGACTTCGTTGTGGAAAAGGTGATGAAAAAAAGCGCGATTAGTTCGCATCCTAAAATGTTTTCATTTGTTCCCGGACCCAGCAATTATATAAGTGCAATGGCCGATACGCTTGCGACGGGATTCAATATATTTTCTGGTGGATGGTCACAGTCTCCTCCTGCAGCCACGCTAGAGATTGTAACGATTAGTTGGTTGCTCAAAGTATTTGGTTTTCCAGTGAAGAAAGGCGGTGGTATTTTTACGAGTGGTGGATCAATGGCAAATCTAACGGCCATTGTGACGGCGAGACGTGTGAAGTGTGGCGACGACTTCTCAAAAGCGATTATCTATCTTTCAGATCAAGCCCACTCATCTAATATCAAAGCGTTGCGCATTATTGGGTTTCGCAAAGAGCAAATTCGATTGATTCCAACCGACTCTGAATTCAAATTTTCAACGATAAAACTGAGAAGTGCTATTGCTCGTGACCAGCTTCAAGGCTTTCAACCGCTATGTGTCATTGCGACTGCTGGAACGACAAATACGGGAACCGTAGACCCGCTTATGGAAATCTCTAAAATATGTAAAGAACACGATCTGTGGTTTCATATTGATGGAGCCTATGGAGGTGCTGCCATTCTAGCAAAGAACGGAAAACAACTCCTCAAAGGGATTTCAAAGGCAGATTCGCTCACGGTTGACCCTCATAAATGGTTTTTTCAACCCTATGAAATGGGCTGTCTATTAATCCGTAATCACAAACACCTGAAGAGTACTTTTGTTGAGAAACCAGAATACTTACGGGATATTGAAGGGAACGAGTCTGAGATTAATTTTTATGATCATGGTGTACAGTTAACACGTCGCTTCAGGGCCTTAAAATTTTATATGTCCATTAAAACCTTTGGACTCAAAGCGTTTAGAAATGCGATTACCTACAATATTGAAATTGCAGAAAAAACGGAGCGCCTGCTGCGAAAAAGCACCTTGTGGGAAGTCGTTTCTCCAGCCACACTAGCAATTATTAATTTTAGATACAATCCTATTGGAAAGGCGTATTCTGAGCAAGAGCTCGATGTTCTAAATCAGCAGATCTCTGGAAAAGTAATGGATTCTCTGGAGGCACAATTAGTGACCACGGTACTCAATCGTCAGGTCGTGCTCCGTATGTGTTTGATTAATCCAAGGACAACATTTCAAGATGTAAAAGACACCATCGCTTTGTGTGAAGCGTTTGCTGTAGAGCTTACAGAAAAGTGATAATCATTATTTAGATACTCTTTACTGGGCTTTTCCTTTTGCCTTCCCCTCGCTATCTTTATAGAAACTTAGTATATGAAAAAGACCTACGCCATTGTAAATCTTCTCTCTGTGATCCTCGTATTATTGATCAACGGACTATCCCAAGCACAGCGATGGAACAATACCACCATCGGTGAGATAAGCGGCAAATATGACAACTTGTTCACGCCTGCTTCCTATGCTTTCGCGATATGGGGACTGATTTTTATATTGCTTATTGGCTATTCTTTATTTCAAATACGGCGTGCTTTTTTTAGTAAGAAGGAGACGCCTTCCATTATACAGACAGGGTGGTGGTTTGCCATAGCAAATGTTCTAAACGCTAGTTGGGTAGTAGCATTTACCTATGATTACATACTCATCTCTGTACTTATTATGCTTGGGATCCTTTTTAGTCTTTTGCAAATAGTACGTAAAACAAATATGGAACGATGGGATGCACCTATCGAAGTGATTGCTCTTGCATGGTGGCCTATATGCATTTATGCTGGATGGATTGCTGTGGCGACCATAGCTAATGTGAGTGCTTTTTTAGTGAAGGAAGGCTTTTCTGGAAGTGAACTCACACAAATTATCTGGACGATGGTCATGATTTCCATTGCAGTCGTGATTAATATCCTTATGGTATGGCTGCGTAATATGCGTGAGTTTGCAGCGGTTGCGATCTGGGCGTTTATAGCTATTTTTATAAGACATGCAGACCGGCTCCCTAGTGTGGCTTACTATGCTCTTGCTGGAGCCGTTGTATTAATGATTGTTACAGGTTTACATGCGTATAACAATAGAAAAACGGCTCCGCATTTAAAATTGAAAGAGCGCTTTTCTAGTGCTGATTAAGAACTACAATCTCTTTTGGGCCGAGCTACTTAGTGTGAACAATACTACAATTGCATAGACAAACACTCATCAGCGTTAAACGCCTTATATACTTAACTTTACAGTAAACCCGCACAAAAAGTGTGGTAAACCCATAACCCATACTCGGGGTTATTCATTTACTTTATGAAGCTATGTAGAGACAGCATTTTTGTTGTCTTTTTCTCAACCTCTTAGCAGTGACATTTATTTAGTGATCACTACAGAAATCTAAAAGACGTAAATAAAAGATCGTTGACAAGTCCTTGAAACTTTGAGAAACAAGCTCTGTCATATAAACAAACAAAGAATAGTATGTCCCCCAGAAACAAAACATATGTGTGCTTTGACGCAGACCAGGATACTCGATATTATGACCTAATGAAAGATTGGGAAGCAAATACTAGTTTCCCTTTTCATTTTGACAATGATTATAAAATAAACAAACTCATTGGTGTCCAATCAGATGAAGAAGTAACGAACCTATTGAAAGATAGATTGCAAAATGCCAAGGTGCTTGTAATTCTTATTGGCAAAAACACTCGAAACCTTTACAAGTATGTGCGTTTCGAAATAGATTATGCCCTTAAGAATTTCATTCCCATCATTGGAGTTCATATTGGAGTACCTAACAAACAAAACGAAGTCTATTTTCCTATGATAAAGAACCAGATGGCCGCTTACATTCCATTTAGTTTGAAAGAGCTCGATAACACATTGACGCATTCATCAAAAAGGCTGAAAAAACTAAAAATAAACAATAACAGCAGTCACTTTCTTTTAGGCGCCACCCAATATGGGTCGGCTTAAAAGACTAAATCCTGACGAAATAACACCGTAAACACAAGTATTTACGCAACAATCCCCCGTTGGAGTGAAGAGTACTCTTCGAAAGAAGAATTAGTCGTATTCTTCGCTCCTTTTTTATTTTTATGTCCCCTAGCCTTAGGTCTATGAGTATTTAGTAGAAAAAACCTTACATTCAATTCCTCAACTCAAACCTGCGTTTCTTACCTTTACCGAAAATCCTATTGCCTTGAGTCAAACAACACTCTCGAATGCATTTTCACAGTCTCTGCAACAACAGAAACTATGGGATGCTATAGCCCAGTCCCACCAACATATACATGCACGCGGTCTTGTAGGCTCGGCACTCTCCTTTGCGGCAAGTGACGCTTTCGCGAAAAGCGAACGGCCCATGCTCCTTATTCTTAATGACAAAGAAGAAGCAGCCTACTACCTCAACGATCTGGAGCAGTTGCGCAAGGAAGTCAACGTGTTATTCTATCCTGGAAGTTACCGACGTCCGTATCAAATAGAAGAAACAGACAATGCAAATATCCTTCTAAGAGCTGAGGTTTTGAATCGGATTAATAGTCGGCGTAAATCGGCCTTGATTGTTACCTATCCAGATGCTTTGTTTGAAAAAGTCGTGACGCGAAAAGAGCTTGACCGACAGACCTTGAAAGTGAATGTTACCGACAAGATTTCCTTAGACTTTGTCAATGAAGTCTTGTTTGAATATAAATTCAAAAGAGTAGACTTTGTTACCGAACCCGGAGAATTTTCTGTTCGCGGGGGTATTGTAGATGTTTTTTCTTTCAGTCATGATGCCCCTTACCGTATTGAATTTTTTGGAGATGAAGTTGACAGCATCCGAACATTTGATGTAGAAACTCAACTCTCCCTAGAGCAGGTAACTAAAATCTCTGTGATGCCCAATGTAGAAAACAAAACATTGGAAGAAAAACGAGATACGTTTCTCAACTATATTGCCAAAAATACAGTGGTCTTTATCAAAAACAGATCGCTCTTCTATGATCGTATTGATCGCAATTTCGCAAAAGCGGAAGAAGCCTTCTCCCAACTCAATCAAGACATTACTCGTGCAAATCCAGAAGAATTATTCTGTACGGGAGCGGTGCTTAAAAACGAATTAGAACATTTCCAAACGGTCGATATTGGTGCTGTCGTAGAAGACGTTCGTATCAATACGCTGGTGACTTTTAACCAGCAACCACAACCGTCCTTCAACAAGCAATTTGACTTGCTGATTCAAAATTTGAATGACAATCATGAAGCCGGGTACAAAAATGTGATCTGCTGTGTGAGCGACCAGCAAGCACAACGTTTTCACGATATTTTTGACGATGCAGAAACGAAGGTAGCTGCCTATGAAACCTTGGTATTATCCTTGTATCAAGGATTTATTGATGATGATATAAAACGCGTTGTTTATACAGATCACCAAATATTTGAGCGTTACCATAAATTCAACTTGAAAAATGGCTACGCCAAGAAACAAGCGATCACTTTAAAAGAACTCACCAACCTCAATGTGGGAGATTACGTGACGCATATTGACCATGGTATTGGGAAGTTTGGCGGACTACAAAAAATAGATGTCGAAGG
>JBLHXM010000109.1:0-10381 GCA_047630395.1 Dokdonia sp. | reverse complement strand
CTGATTATTGGTTTTTTGCCTAAGCATTTTTTTCTCTAACTTGTAGTTCAAACAACTACACTATGCAGATTAAAGAATCCTCCGAAGTCTATGATGTTATTATTGTAGGCTCTGGTGCTGGCGGTGGCATGGCAACCAAGCAACTTGCAGACGCCGGCTTTAATGTCGCCGTTGTAGAGGCGGGTCCCTTCTTTGACCCCGCCGATCCCAAAACAATGACTCAAATGAAATGGCCCTACGAATCTCCACGGAGAGGTGCAGGTACCGACCGTGCTTTTGGCGAATGGGATATGGCATATGGCGGTTGGCAAATCGAAGGAGAACCTTATACCCATACCGAAGGCACAAAGTTTAATTGGTTTCGTTCTCATATGTTAGGAGGACGTACCAATCACTGGGGACGGATTTCCCTGCGTTTTGGACCTAAAGATTTTAAAGGAAAAACAAGGGATGGCCATGGTGAAGATTGGCCTATTGGTTATGATGATGTCAAGCCTTATTATGACAAAGTAGACAAACTCATTGGTGTATTTGGAACCAATGAAGGCTTGCCTAATGATCCCGATGGTTTCTTCTTACCACCACCAAAACCGAGATTGCACGAACTCTTTTATATCAACGGCGCAAAGAAATCTGGCATTCCTGTGATTCCTGGCCGATTGTCCATGTTGACCAAACGTATTAATAACGAGCGCGGTGTTTGTTTCTATTGCGGACAATGTAGTCGTTCCTGCTCTGCCTATGCCGATTTCTCCTCAGGAAGCTGTCTTATCTTCCCTGCTCAAAAAAGCGGCGGGAAAGTTCGCTTATTCGTCAACTGTGTCGTACGTGAAGTAACCACCAATGCCGAAGGGAAAGCAACCGGAGTTTCATATATCTCAAAAGACGATCGTACCGAATACAAATTAAAAGCCCGCGTAGTAATTCTTGCGGCTTCTGCATGTAGCTCTGCCCGTATCTTATTAAATAGTAAAAGCGTACAACACCCCAACGGACTCGGAAACAGCAGTGATGTTGTGGGGAAATATTTGCATGATTCTACAGGAGCCAGTCGCGCTGGATTTATACCTGGGCTCATGAATCGGAAACTCAATTATAATGAAGACGGGGTGGGCGGTATGCACGTCTATTCTCCCTGGTGGGGTGACAACACCAAGCTGGATTTCCCTAGAGGATATCATATTGAAGTTTGGGGCGGACTCGGACAGCCTAATTATGGCTTTGGCTTCAATACCAATGAATTTAATAAGTTCTTTGGCTTGAAAGTGGGTGGATATGGTGACAGCCTGCGCGATGACGTTAAGAAATATTACGGTTCTGTGGTAGGTTTTGGTGGGCGTGGCGAAGGGATTGCCCGTATAGACAACTACTGCGAGATTGATCCAACGACGGTGGATCAGTTTGGTGTCCCCGTATTGAAGTTTAATTATAACTGGTCGGAGTTGGAAATCAAACAGGCCAAACACATGCAAGATACCTTTGAGGAACTCATCCACAATATGGGTGGCGAACCACTCGGAAAGAAACCAGGTATCGACCGAGACTACGGTTTAGAAACGCCTGGAAATATCATTCACGAAGTAGGCACCACCCGTATGGGGAACGACCCTAAAACTTCGGTCACTAATAAATTCAATCAGTTGCATGATGTGGACAATGTCTTTATTGTGGATGCAGGACCTTTTGTATCCCAAGCCGACAAGAACTGTACGTGGACGATTCTCGCCTTATCGTGGAGAGCCTCCGATTATATCATCGAGCAATTGAAACAACAAAACATCTAAGCCATGGATAGAAGAAAAAGTATACAGACCATGCTATTGGGAGCCGGTGCCTTAGGACTTGGCCTACACGGCTGTGCTACAGAACCAGAAATCTCTCTAGAACAAGAAATCATTCAGCCAGATCCTGCTTATTTTGGACGTACACCCGAAGAATTGGAACGCCTTGACAAACTCAATGCAGAACAATTATTCAACGCCCATGAGTTAGAAACCATTGGTGTGTTGAGTAGTGTCATTCTTCCACCCAAACCACCGTATGGCGGACCCATCGAAGCGGGTGTTCCTGAGCTTATTGAGTTTATGGGGAAAGACCAGCCCAAGATGCAAAACATTCTCTTGGGCGGACTGATGTGGTTAGATCACGCAACCAACACCGATTTTGGTACCGATTTTAAATCGACGCCATTGGCGCAGCAAAAGGAAATTTTGGATACGATCTGTTATCATGACATCGAAATTCCCTTGCGAAAACAAGCCTTAGAGCTTCAATTTTTTGCCTTGATGCGTAATCTTACGGTCACCGGTTACTACACCTCAGAAATTGGGATTAAGGAATTGGGATATACAGGTAATGCTCCAAACGTTTGGGATGGCGTGCCTCAAGAGGTACTCGATCAACATGGCGTTGCTTATGATCCTGCATGGATTGCAAAATGCATTGATCAAAGCACTCGTGGCGATATTGCCACTTGGGATGATGCCGGGAATTTGCTGACGTAAGTTTCGCTTTCCTGCCTACCGAACAGGCAGGCGCGAAAGTGGTGTTTTTAATAATTAGTTTGAGAAACATGAAAATTCAAATTGTAACAGAAACATTTAAAAAAGCAACACGTTTTCTAAACATTTCATTGTTGATTTTCTGCCTGTTCATGATTATCTCTTTTATTTCATTTTGGTTCTCCAATAGTGAGTTCATGAAAAATGTAGGCGCTATTTCCCTGTTAGCAACGGGAGTGCTGATATTGACCTCTATTATTCTTGTAATATCTAGGCATATCTTAAAAAAGGCAATTGAAATAAACGAAGACCAAATAGAGGCTCTTATTATCAATTCTCATGTCGATGTGAGTCAAATTAAAGACAAAAAAGAACTAGGCTATTTCGGAAATAGGCTACAAATTATGGGTGGTAAACATACATACGAACTAAAGAATACAACTGCTTTTGGTTTATTGAAAAGTAGCCATAGAATTAAAACATCAAATACAACAAGTAAGGTCAGGAGTCTAGAAATACCTCCTAAAGAAATATTGAAGGACGTTGCGGGGGCTTTGTTTGGGTGGAGTTAAAAAAGTTAACTGCTAACTGTCACCCTGAGCACTTCGACAAGCTCAGCATAACACTTGTCGAAGGGCAACAAACTAACAATATGAAATTACCCTCACTCGGAATGGGCTTCGACAGGCTCAGCCTGACAAAGTGAACTAATAAAATAGTACATCTGAAATGCGTCTTCGACAGGCTCAGACTGACAAAACTAAATAAATCTTCACTGTCACCCTGAGCCTGTCGAAGGGCAATAAACTCACAAAATGAAATTTTACTTCTGTTACATATTAGAATGCTCAGATGGAAGTTTTTATACGGGAATGACTAGTGATTTAGAAAAACGAGTGCAGCAGCATCAAGAAGGAATGACCTATGATGGTTACACTCACTCACGAAGACCTGTTAAACTCGTCTGGCATGTAATGTGTAACGATCCGAATGATGCGATTAGGCTAGAAAAGCAGATAAAAGGTTGGACTAGAAGAAAGAAAAAGGCACTTATTACTGAAAATTGGGATGTTCTAGTAGAAGCCTCAAAAAACTATAACGAATATGGTCCTCCGGAGGATAGACAATAGGGCTTCGACAGGCTCAGCCTGACAAAATTAAATGTCACCCTGAGCACTTCGACAAGCTCAGCATAACACTTGTCGAAGGGCAACAAACTAACACTCGGAAACAACGCTCACTCGAATGGGGCTTCGACAGGCTCAGCCTGACAAAATTAAATGTCACCCTGAGCCTGTCGAAGGGCAACAAACTAACAATATGAAATTACCCTCACTCGGAATGGGCTTCGACAGGCTCAGACTGACAAAACTAAATAAATCTTCACTGTCACCCTGAGCCTGTCGAAGGGCATCAAACTAACAATATGAAATTACCCTCACTCGGAATGGGCTTCGACAGGCTCAGACTGACAAAACTAAATAAATCTTCACTGTCACCCTGAGCCTGTCGAAGGGCAACAAACTAACAATACGAAATTACCCTCACTCGGAATGGGCTTCGACAGGCTCAGCCTGACAAAATGAACGGTCACCCAGAGCACTTCGACAAGCTCAGCATAACACTTGTCGAAGGGCATCAAACTAATAACATGAAATCACTGTCACCCTGAGCCTGTCGAAGGGCAACAAACTAACACTCGGAAACAATGCTCACTCGAATGGGGCTTCGACAAGCTCAGCCTGACAAAATGAACTAATAAAATAGTACATTTGAAATGCGTCTTCGGCCAGTGCTATGCTGAGCACTTCGACAAGCTCAGCATAGCACTGGTTGAAGTGCTCAGACTGAGAAAATTAGTAAAACCTCACTGTCACCCTGAGCCTGTCGAAGGGCCGCCAACTGACCAAACAATTATGTCCTTAAATATCGTCCTCATCAACCCAGAAATCCCTAACAACACCGGTAATATAGGCCGACTAAGCCTCGGGTCGGGCTGCAACTTGCATCTTGTGAAGCCTTTTGGTTTTGAAATTGATGATAGCCGCTTGAAGCGTGCAGGACTGGATTACTGGAAACATCTAGAGGTATCGTATTACGATAGCATTGAAGATTTCTTTGAAACCCATGCTGATAAGAACATGGCCTTCCTTTCCAGTCACGGCACAAAATCACACTATGAAATCCCATTTGAAGAGGAACTGTTTCTCGTCTTTGGAAAAGAATCTAAAGGTTTGCCAAAAGAGATAACCGAAAAGTATCCGGATCAACTTTATAAAATTCCGCTTTTTAGCGAACATATTAGAAGCTTGAATCTTGCCAATGCCGTTGGCATAGTTGCCTATGAGGGTAATCGGCAGCTCACTACAAAGTAACCACGGTAAATTCGCCTCCCAAAGGGTCGAGCGATTCAAACAAAGCTGGAATTAGGGCTTCTCCAAATGCTAGGTAGAACTCGGCGAAATTAGTATTTCGTTCTTGCAGACTCTGCATTGGAAATTGCGCATTCTGCACCTCCACCAAACGATCCACATGATCGCGGAGTTTGCGTTTTTGTGCGCTCAGTAACTTGCCTTCTAAATTCTCTAAGCCTTTAAGTTGTTTCACTTCTTGCGCTTTGACCGCTCCTAGAAAAGAAGCGTCAGTTTCCTCGGCGATGAGATGCATGGCTTTGAACTGTTCTTTCAAAAAAGCACGTTGCTCCGAAAAGTCTATTTCGATATTGGAAATTTTACGAATCTTCTTATTGATCAATTCGTTTTGTTTTAAAAACAACTGATCCAAACTAATATCGAGTCGTTCGGTTTTCTCTTTCAGTTTTTGGCTACGTATCATCGCTGAATTGCGCAATAGCAATACCGGAAATGGAACACCCACTGCTTCAAAATGAGTTTTTAATTGGAACCAATAGGCCAATTCTCCGCCTCCACCAATATAACAGAGGTTGGGCAAAATAACTTCTTGGAACAAGGGGCGTAAGAGTGCGTTTGGTGAGAAACGCTCTGGATGGTTTTCGAGTTCTTCTAAGAGCTCGCTTTCGCGAAAGCGGATATTGGTATCATTCACCACAAACATATCTCCTTCACGAATAATGCGCTCCCGAATGCCTTTGTTGATATAAAAAAGATTGATCTCCCGCGGATGTACCTGTTCTGGATATCCCAAGGCTGTCAAAGAATCCGTTTGTGCAGTCACCTGCTCATGAGAAATACCCTCCAGCAATTCGCGCTTCACGTAGGGTGCATAGATGGCCTTTAAGCCAGCGTCATTCCCATCTACAATCACCAAGCCATAGTCCTTGAATAATTCATTGGCTAGGTAGCGTGTGGCGGCAGTAAGGTTGTTGTGTTTGATATAGGCATTTTCAAAAAGTGCAATCAGATGCTGTGCATTTTTGGACGTTCCTAATTGGGTTTTAAACAATGCCAATACTTCTTGTAAGCCATCTGTAGATAATTCACCAACAGGTCCGCCGTCTTCTCGATTCCATTGTACTTTTTTGCCTTCAAAATTAAAGTAATTGATTTCATCAAAATCATGATCCTCCGTCGCCATCCAATAAATAGGAATGTAGTTTCGATCGGGATCTTTGGCTTTGAGTTCTTTGGTCAGATTAATGACCGAAATGATTTTATATAGAAAATACAAGGGGCCCGTGAATAGATTGAGTTGGTGCCCAGTTGTAATCGTAAAACTATTGTCTTGAGCCAGCAGCTCGATATTGTCCAATGTGGTCTCGGATGCAGCTACTCCATCATACTGTCCTTGAAGTGCTGTTACCAGTTGCTTTCTTACTTCGACTCCGCTCAGCATAGACTTCGGCGTCCCTTCGCTCCTTGAAAGCGCAGTCATCCATGCTCCTTTTTCTGTCGCCTGCTCGATCAGGTTATCTGCCGTTGGGAAACGATTATAAAATGGTTTCAAGCTTTCCTTTTGATCCAAATAATCACAGATAAGCTTGGAGAAATAACCCGTTTTTTGATAAGCGATACAATCGGCTGGCATGCAGTATGGTTTAGTAGCGTAAATATAAATGTATGAAAAAAGAGCTTTCCCAAAATTACGTTAAAACGCCGAATGGTTATGCCCCCCTTTTTGTAGCTTTAGCTTTTACATAAAATAAACCAAATGCCAAAAATTTTTAGTTGCTTCGTCGCTCTTTTTCTCACGAGCTTACTCACCGCCCAAACCATTCAAACACCTGCCGAATTCTTAGGGTATGAAATCGGTACACAATTTTCGCGTCATGCGGATGTCGTACGTTATTTTGAGTATGTAGCTACCAATAGTGATATGGTAACCTACCAAGAATACGGAAAGACCAATGAACGTCGCCCGCTGACCTATGCGGTTGTGACCTCCAAAACGAATCACGCTAACCTTGAGAATATTCGTAAAGCCAATTTGGCTCAAACGGGTATCATCGCTGATACAGGAGCCGCTGCTGATAAAGCAATCGTGTGGATGTCTTACAATGTTCACGGTAACGAGGCCTCGAGTACCGAAGCTTCTATGGTAACTTTATATGAGCTCATTACTTCTAAAAAAGCTTGGCTAGACAATACGGTTGTAATTATCGATCCGTGTATCAATCCTGATGGGAGAGATCGTTATGCCAACTGGTTCAACCAAGTAGCCTCGACACCATATGATCCAGCACAAGTAGCTGCTGAACACAGTGAACCTTGGCCTGGAGGACGTCCAAACCACTATTTGTTTGACTTGAACAGAGATTGGGCTTGGGCAACACAAATAGAATCTCAGCACCGCTTGAAAGTATACAACAAATGGATGCCGCATGTCCATGTAGATTTTCACGAGCAAGGTATTAATGAACCTTATTATTTCGCGCCAGCTGCAGAGCCATTTCATGAAATTATCAGTGATTGGCAACGAGATTTTCAAACGCAAATTGGCCAAAACCATGGACGTTATTTTGACGCCGAAGGATGGTTGTTCTTCACCAGAGAGCGTTTTGATTTACTATACCCAAGTTATGGTGACACCTACCCTACTTTTATGGGAGCCATTGGAATGACCTATGAGCAGGCTGGACATGGCCGTGCTGGATTAGGAATCAATAATGACGAAGGGTTTGAGTTAACACTCATTGACCGCGTTGCACACCACAAGACTACGGGATTATCGACGGTAGAAATCTCTTCAAAAAATGCAGCACAACTCAATAAAGAGTTCAAGCTTTATTTTGACAATAGTGCCTTGAAATATAAGAGCTATGTCCTTAAAGGAAATATGGACAATCTAAAAGCATTGGCAGAATTGTTTGACAAGCACGAAATCAAATATGGCTTTGCTTCCAACGGAAAAGCAACCGGATTTAGCTACGCTAAAAATGCTCAAGGTTCTATGAATTATGACTTGGCTATGGTGGTTGGTACGAGTCAGCCAAAAGGAAAAATGGTCAAGGCATTACTAGAGCCAGATGCCAAGTTGAGCACACCACTTACCTACGATATTACGGCCTGGAGTTTACCACATGCCTACGGACTGGATGCGATTGCTAGTACTTCAAATGTTGCTACCAATGGTACAAACCCATTTTCAAAAAACAGCACAAACCTCTCTTCTAATGCGGCAGGTTACCTCGTTAAATGGAATAGCATGGACGATGCGCAGTTCCTTGCAGATCTATTGAAAGCAAATATCAAAGTTCGCTTCACCGAGAAGCCATTTGCAAACAACGGACAGACCTATGAGCGCGGTACTTTGATTATTACGAAGAGTGATAATAAAAATAATGCAGATTTGGCACAAACAGTTAGCCAGCTAGCAACCGCACACAATCGCCAAGTTACCAGTGCTAAAAAGAGTTTCTCCGACTGGGGGCCTGATTTTGGATCTCCAGATGTAAAACTGATTAACCCACCACGTATTGCTTTATTGAAAGGAGATTCGACTTCTTCCTTGAGTTATGGTGCAACTTGGTATTTCTTTGAACAAACCTTACAGTATCCGGTGACATCTATTGATACCGACCGACTAGGGCGTGTTTCTTTGGATCAGTTTGATATTATTGTGATGCCAAGTGGCTGGTATAGTGGACTGCTTGGAAAAGGCTCTGTAGATAAGATTACGGACTTCGTAAAAAGTGGCGGAAAGATTATCGCTCTTGGAAATGCAGTCGGTAGTTTCGCAGGAAAGGAAGGATTTAGCTTAAAGCGAAATAAAAACGAAGACGACGAAGATGACAGTGAGAAAGAAGACAACCTCACTCCCTATGCCGATCGTGAAAATGAACGCACCACCAATTTTATCACTGGAAGTATCTTTAAAACAATAGTAGACAGCACACATCCGATGGCTTTTGGATATACAGACACCTATTATAGTCTGAAATTGGGCAGTAATTCCTTTTCATATTTAGAAAATGGATTTAACGTTGCCTATATCTCTGAGGACGTAACGAATGTAGCAGGTTTTGCAGGTGAAACTGCTAAAGGAAAACTAGGTAAGTCTCTTATTTTTGGAGAAGAGCGCATGGGTCGTGGGAGCATTATTTATATGGCAGATGATCCATTGTTTAGAGGCTTCTGGCGCAATGGAAAATTATTCTTTACCAATGCCATATTCTTTACAAATAATAATAAGTTTAGATTGTAATCTATAGAGAAACTACCTGTTATCAACCGGTAGCTGTTAAAATAAAAAAAAGAAAGTCAATGTTGACTTTCTTCCCCCCCCCTTCTCTCCTATTCCAGTTGGGCCTAATTAGAACAATAGACATATTCCCGAATTTGAAATTACTAAATTAGTTGCCGCACCACGCAACTAAGCATGCACATCGCGTTAGTCACGATCTAATAAAACGACTGATAACACTTTAAAATAAATATATTACTTTATACCCCCAGCCTATCTAAAGATTCAACTTATGGAAGACAATAAAATGCTCAATTATATTAAAGATGTATTAAAAAATATACCCAATGGCTGGTTGAATCTAACCACTCACCGACTCGATATTTACGATGAAACATTGGCCAAAACAGAATTCTTAGAACAGTTTGAAATTTTATTTAATGACAGGAATGCTGAATCAGCGGCACTCAATGAATTACCTACAGCCTTCGACTACATCCGTTTAGGCCATCCATTATCTTGTGTACTAGAATGGGCCATTGCACATTTGCATGATCTAGCGCCAGATAATGTAATAAGTTTTTCATCAAAGACGGTTCCCGTTTTGGCCATTCTAAGAAAAAACTTATTAGATAATGAGCGCACTCAAATTGTGTATTCAGGGGAATTGCCTGATTATTTTGATGTTGACATTTTACGAACTGTTTATGGATATACCTTTGAGGTAAAGCATGTTGATACTATCGATGAGGTTCCTGTCTTTAACGGCAGTACCATTTTCATTTCACAACAGGATGATATTTGTGATTTTGATCTCACTCCAAATATTGATTTTTTCATCAATATTAATGACCACTTAGGAAGTATTTTGGTCGTAAATGGAGCACAAAATGAACGTTATATCTCAGAAATTCAACATGTCCGAAGAAGAGAAACCATTGCCATGACGCCGGTCAATTCTCTTACTGCCTTAAAGTTTCTAATAGACACGTCTTCTTTTGCAACTGATAAAAGCGCCGTCGAGACAAACAAAAAACGCGTCTTAGATTCAATTAATGAGATTACGGGTACCAATACAAAGGCACTTGTCGGTTCTAGCGGACTGTCCATTCAATATGCGATTATGATGGGGTTAATTCACGATGCCCTAGAAAAACATAAAGGAAAAGAGATCAAAATTATAGTTCCTCCAAATTGTTACGGTGGAACAAATGACCAAGCAAGACGCGTTGCCGCATGCATTGATACTGTTGAAGTGGTGGATTTACCTGTTGATGGTG
>JBLHXM010000108.1:0-10579 GCA_047630395.1 Dokdonia sp. | reverse complement strand
GTTTGATTCTTTCTTATTTCCATTTCTGTAATACCACACAACGGGATTGTGTATGATTAGTGGCGTGTTTAAGCACCTAATTTAGCAAATACAAACCAAATAGAAAATCCGCGAGGATTTTCGTAAGTAGGCGAGAACTAGCCATTAATTATACACGGTGTTGCCATTAGTTTTTTATTCATCGTCTTCTGGCAAAAGCACAACAAAAAAGTCAATTACCAATGAAGTTATTTCTCCGTTTTTATCAATTCCCCAAAATGCAGGATACATTCCATCTCCATACCCTGATTGAAACATTGTAATATTTAAGTCAGAATTCGGAAGTTTAAAGTTTACCCAATTACCATAATCGTTTGGGTCATTTTGGTCTTTTGCACTTTTCTTAAATTCCATCGCAAAAAAGTCGTCATAAATATTCCCATTTGGGTTTGACTTCATAAAGTCATCTTGAAATTTCAAATATTCAACTCCAGTTTGAAAGTCAAAAAATCCACCCAATCCAGCATCAACAGGAAATCCGAAAAAGTCTCCGTCAGTCAATTCGTTAATGTCTTCTCCGTCTTTTACAGCTAAAACCCATTTTATTGCTCTTTCTTGATTAAATTCCAATTTTGCAATAGCATATCTGTCTCCAGAATTTTCTGTTTCAACTTCATAAATTTTGATAGGAAATTCTCCTGTTTTAACTTCTCGATTTAGTGGTTGCATATCAGGTGTAACAAGTGGGTCGCACACTACTATTTTTCCTGTTGGCACTTTTAGTTTTCCAATCTCAATTACTGAAATTGGCATTCCTTCGATTGTGTCATTGTCAAAAATCTGGTTATAATCTGCGTGCGAGAGAACTTCTGATTTCTTTTGGCTTTTCTTTTTAAATATGTTGAACATTTTTGGGTCTTTTTCCGAGTTATTTTTCTGTTGAGAATTGCAAGCCGAAATGCTTAAAATCAATAGATAAATTATTATTAGGTTTTTCATTTTCAAATTAATGGCAACAATTGTATAAAGATACAATTACTCTTATTTCTGATATTAGGATGTAAAAGAACACCTTGAATAAATAACTGTAGATAGTGAAAATACAAAAAGAACTGTATTTTACTTCGTATGGGTTCTGTAATTTCTGTATTCCTTGGTATCACTGACTTTGAGTCCTAAAAATACAGAATACAGAATTTTAGCCAATTTCAAAGCCCAGTCAGTTAAGTATTAAAAATCAAAGTCAATGGTGCTTAAAAGTTGATCCTTTTCGTAGTTCCGAGGAGTGTATTTTTCTGTCATTCTAATGTCGTGGTGTCTGGCTTGGTCCCTTATTTTGATTAACGGTACATTCATAAGGAACAATTGTGTAATGCCAGTGTCTTTTAAGCTGTAAAATTGATAGGTGGACTTCAGTTCTAGTTTTTTTCGCATTCCGCTCCAGGTATCACTAATTTTTTTCGGTTTTATAGGTGTCTTCCCAGGTAGAAAATTATTATCTGAAAATAGATAGTCCTGAGCATTGGTGCCGTTTATGTGATTTGAAAGTCTCAAAATTAATTTTTTAGGTATCGTTACTGCTTGATTTTTTTTGTTCTTTGACCGTTTACTAGGAAGTAGAATGATACCGTTGTTGATTTGTATATCCCCTACAAGCAGTCTTGTGATTTCTGTCCTACGGATGAAGCAAAAGTATATAAGTAGACATAGCGTTAGGAAATTCGGATCCTGTTCGCCGTAGTAATCAAAAATCCGCTTTCGCGAAAGCACATCAATCACCTCCCTTTTCTTTTCCTCAACAGTCATGGATGGAATTCCAACGACAGAATTACTTTTGATGTAGCCCCTATCCAAAAGGAAGTTCCCGATGATACCACAAAAACCTAAGTAATTGTTCACCGTTGTGGCGCTCCGTTTTTTTATGAAATAGATATAGTCCTTATAGTTGATCACAAAAGATCTATTGAATTCTACGCAAAACATTTCTTCTTTTCCAATATCCTTCATGTATCTGAGCAAGAGATTGGTCATTGAGAGATAGTGATCCCTACTTGCTTTGCGTAATTGGCCACCCTCAAAGAGCTTTTGGTTTTGCTCAATATATCTGTCCAATGCAACAGACAACGGCAAAAAATCCTTATTCCCATAATCCGCTGTATAAGGGGACCATCCTTGTTCCAGCTTTTTGTTGAGTTCCATGCAAATTCGTTTTGCATATCGTAAACGAGTCTTTCGGTTAGGGATCGGCTTAACACGTCTTCTAAAGCGTTTCATTTCAGTAGAGCCAGGTACACGAACATAGAACACTATTCTCCAGTTGCGGCTGCCCGTTTCCTTTAGCTCCGCTGGAACATAATCAATGAATGGAATTCGAGATGATTGTAAGTGGTGAGGTGTGTGCATTTTTTTTTTACCCGGATTAAATCCGCAGTAAAAAGGTTACACGTTTGGCCCAATTTTGGCCCAATTTTAAGTTAAAAAAACCCTCAAACTCACTGATAGTAAGGCATGAGGGCATTTTTGTACCGAAAATGGGAATCGAACCCACACTCCAAAGGAACGCGAGTTTGAGTCGCGCGCGTCTACCAATTCCGCCATTTCGGCCTTTTAGAGAATGCAAAATTAAAGAATATTTTAGTATCACACCTATAAAACGGCATAATTTATACCACCAACCACAATTTAATTGCTATTTTTGCACCTCCTTTCGAGAAAGGGACATATTGTCAACGATTTAACCACCATTAAAGATGTCACAATCGGTACCGCAACCCAAGTTATTTGCCTGTTCACAGAGTAAAGACCTTGCTGAAAAAATCGCAAAAGCGTACGGCCAAGATCTAGGAAATGTAATAACATCCACCTATAGCGACGGTGAATTTCAGCCTTCCTTTGAAGAATCGGTACGTGGGTCACGTGTTTTCCTTATTGGAAGCACCATGCCTAGTAGTGATAATTTAATGGAAATGTTACTCATGCTTGACGCTGCAAAACGCGCTTCGGCAAGACATATTACGGCTGTCATTCCTTATTTTGGATGGGCGCGCCAAGATCGTAAAGACAAACCTAGAGTGCCTATTGCTGCCAAAATGGTGGCAAGCATCCTAGAAACCGCAGGAGCAACACGTATCATTACCATGGATCTACACGCAGATCAGATCCAAGGATTTTTTGAACGCCCCGTAGATCATTTATTTGCATCTACCTTGTTCTTACCTCATTTGAAAGAATTAGGCCTCGAAAATCTAACCATGGCATCGCCAGATATGGGAGGAAGTAAAAGGGCCTATGCATATAGTAAAGCACTCCAAAGCGAAGTAGTAATTTGTTACAAGCAACGCGCAAAAGCCAATGTGATTTCCCATATGGAACTCATAGGTGAAGTGAAAGGACGTCACGTAGTACTTGCCGATGACATGGTAGATACCGCTGGAACCTTGACCAAAGCGGCCGATCTCATGATGGAGAAAGGTGCTTTGAGCGTACGAGCAATTTGTACGCATGCTATCCTGAGTGGAAACGCATACGAACGAATTGAAAACAGTAAGTTGGAGGAATTAATCGTAACAGATTCAATTCCATTGAAGCAGGTGAGTAAAAAAATAAAAGTAGTGTCTTGTGCACCGCTTTTTGCAGACGTGATGCACCGTGTGAATTCAAACACCAGTATCGCTTCGAAGTTTATCATGTAATTAATTAACATTTAATATATTTAAAATGAAGTCAATTTCGATTAACGGATCTAAAAGAGAAAGCGTGGGCAGCAAAGCTACTAAGGCCTTACGTAATGCTGGACAGGTACCTTGCGTAGTATACGGAGGGGAAAAGCCATTGCATTTTAGCGCACATGAATTAGCGTTTAAAAGCTTGGTGTATACCTCAAGCGCGCATACTGTAGAAATTGAGCTAGGCGGTCAGAAAATCAACGCGATTCTCAAAGACATCCAGTTTCACCCAGTTACAGATCGTATTTTGCATGTCGATTTTTACCAAATCTTTGAGGACAAAGAAGTAACAATGTTACTACCTGTTCATTTCGTTGGAGCATCTAAAGGTGTTCTTAACGGAGGAGTATTGCGTAAAACAAGTCGTAAATTACGTGTGAAGGCTGTACCAGCTAACTTCCCTGATTTCTTGGAAGCTGATATTACTGAGCTTAAGATTGGTAATAAATTGTACGTTGCTGCTTTGGCAAGTGACGCTTTTACAATCATGCACCCAGAAAATACTGTAGTATGTCAAGTGAGAACTTCTCGTAACGCAGTAGAAGAAGAAGAAGAAGGAGCAGAAGCACCAGCAGAAGCTGCAGCAGAAGCTGCAGCAGAATAAGACAATTATTCTTAATTTATACAAAAGCATCTCGTTCTTCGAGATGCTTTTTTTATTTTTATACCTGAAGGCCTCAAAAGGCATAGATCTCCTTTCATTTGGAGAAACTCACAGAAAACATCAGAAACTATGCTCGCTTTTTTGCGTCGTCTTTTTGGAAGTAAAAAAGAACAGAGACCTGTAGAAGATCCTATGAAAAAATTTCTCATCGTTGGTTTGGGTAATATCGGCCCTAAGTATGAACATACCCGTCATAATATCGGGTTTAAGGTGGTAGACGCTTTCGCGAAAGCCCAAGAAACCTCCTTTGAAACAGATAAACTAGGTAGTATCGCTAGAACAAAAGTCAAAGGCAAGACCGTTATTGTGCTCAAACCCAATACCTATATGAATTTGAGCGGAAAAGCAGTACGCTACTGGATGCAGCAAGAGAATATACCGCATGAAAACCTGCTCGTAGTTACCGATGACCTCAATCTAGAGTTCGGAATGATTCGCGTAAAAAAGAAAGGAAGTGATGGTGGTCATAACGGATTAAAAGATATCCAAGCGCAACTCAATACAACAACCTATAATCGCTTTCGTTTTGGAATAAGCGATCAGTTTTCCAAAGGGCGACAGGTAGATTACGTGCTTGGAGAATGGGATGCAAAGGAAGAAGCAGCCTTGCCAGAACGTCTGGACATGGCGAGCGAAGTGATTACCTCTTTTGTACAAGCAGGGATATCAAATACCATGAACAATTTTAACGGAAAGTAAGCGTGATTATACATAGAGGCGCACAACATTTTGAGTCGGAGAAAGGAACCGTAGTGACCATTGGCACTTTTGATGGTGTTCATGTTGGACACCAACAAATTATTCGCCGCTTGCGCGAAAATGCGGACGGAAATGATTGGGAATCTGTGGTGCTAACCTTCTTTCCGCATCCTAGAATGGTGCTGCAAAAAGATGCCGATATCAAGCTCATAAATACAATTGATGAACGTGGACACTTATTTCAAGACCTCGGCTTGGACCATCTCGTCATCCACCCGTTTACAACAGAGTTTTCGCGCATGCGCGCGGAAGATTTTGTCGAAAATATATTGGTTAAAGCGCTAAAAGCTAAGAAAGTAATTATTGGCTACGATCATCGTTTTGGACGCAATCGAAATGCTAATATTGAAGATCTAAAACGTTTTGGAGAACAATTCGGCTTTGAAGTTGAAGAGATTTCTAAGCAGGAGTTAGAAGATGTAGCGATCAGTTCTACAAAGATTAGAAATGCACTGATAGACGGAGATGTGCAACGTGCGAATCGCTATCTGGGGCGCCCCATCATGTTCAATGGATCTGTAGTGAATGGGAAACACATTGGAAAAACTATAGGATATCCAACGGCCAATTTGGCCATCCCTGAAGATTATAAATTAATCCCTGCCCAAGGGGTGTATGTCGTGCAATCGGAGATCGATGGACAGCGGGTGTATGGGATGATGAATATTGGAACCAATCCAACCGTAGGTGGAAATACAGAAACTATTGAAACATATTTCTTGGATTTTGATGCCGATTTGTACGGACAAGAACTAACCATAGAGGTGTTGACCCGTATTCGGGAAGAAAAGCATTTTGACTCGGTAGACGACTTGGTTATTGCGATGAAGGAGGATGAAGCTTTTTCAAGATCTTATATAAAAACCCTAGTCTAAGCCGTTATGAAACTCGATCGCTTTTTATTTACTCAGATTGATAATAGCCCACTGATCGTTTTTCGCATCTTTTTTGGACTCCTAATTACGCTGGAAGCATGGGGAGCGATCGCCACTGGTTGGGTTCGCAAAACCCTTGTAGCGCCTGAATTTACCTTTAATTTTATTGGATTCGACTTCTTGCAGACATTCCCAGGTCCTGGAGCTCAGATGTACGGTTATTTTGCACTCATGGGAATTTTTGGCGTTTTTGTAATGCTAGGGTATAAGTACCGATGGAGCATGCTGGCGTATGGCATTATGTGGGCAGGTGTCTATTTTATGCAGAAATCGTCCTATAATAATCACTATTACTTACTCATGCTTTTGTGCGGACTTATGACCTTGCTCCCTGCTGGACGAGCGATGTCTTTGGATGCTATGCGCCGACCCGAAATCGGCAAAACGCATATGTCGCGTTGGGTGGTGGTGGTCATCGTCCTGCAGTTATGGATTGTGTACACCTATGCTTCCGTGGCTAAGCTTTATCCAGATTGGTTGGATGCTACTGTGCCAGAATCACTCATGAAAGGCAAGAAGGACTATTGGTTCATTGGTGATATTTTACAACAGCGATGGGTGCATTACGCGATTGCCTATGTGGGGATCCTATTTGATGGTCTTATTATTCCGTTATTGCTGTGGAAGAAAACTCGCAAATGGGCATTTGGGATTTCTATCTTCTTTCATCTATTCAATTCGATTGTTTTTCAAATTGGGATCTTCCCGTATATGTCATTGGCATTTTCTCTCTTTTTCTTTGAACCCAAAGTCGTGTATGGCATTTTCCTTAAAAGATGGAAAGCCTATTATGACGGGAACGAAATTGTGGCACATTCTTTAAAAAGGGCTTGGGTAGTCGTTTTGTGTACTTACTTTATAATCCAGATCGGATTACCAGTGCGTCATTGGATATTTCCTGGCGATGTATTATGGACCGAAGAAGGACATCGGTTGAGTTGGCGTATGATGCTCCGTTCTAAAAGTGGAAGTCTTATTTTCTATGCAGAAGATAGGGCAACCTGTAAAAGAGAACGTATCAAACTGAGTACCTATCTATCAAAAAAGCAGCAACGGAATATCCGAACAAAACCAGATATGATTTGGCAGTTTGCCCAGCGCATGAAGAATAAGTACGCGGCCGAAGGGAGAGATATGGCAATCTATGCAAATTGTAGGGTTCGTGTGAATGGACGAAAATTACAGAAATTTACAGATGAAACCGTAGATTTGACGTCCATTCCCTGGAATTATTTTGGGCACTCCTCTTGGGTGTTGGAAAGCGGAGATTACTTGGTCAAATAATGCTAGACTAACAAATGTATGGTCCATATTGCTATAGATATTTTGGTGCTTTCTTCGAAGGACTCTTCTCATTTCAAATTTTAAAGGGATCTTTTGGTTGTGATGGCAGTACTTCTAGTCACATTTCCTAAATTTGCCATCTTAAAAACTTGGAAACCATGTTAGAAGTTGCACAAATACGTGAGCATAAGGACGCTTTCGCGAAAGCGCTCCAAAAAAGAAACCTCGATGCCAACGATCTATTAGATCGTGTGATCAAAGCAGATGAGCTACGCCGTAGTTCCCAGACAGAGCTAGATCGGGTGTTAGCAGATTCCAACAAATATTCCAAAGAGATAGGAATACTCTTCAAAAACGGTGAAACTCAAAAAGCAGGCATTCTGAAGCAAAAGACGGCGGGCTTGAAAGAGCAATCTAAGACCTTGCAAGAACAGCTCAACACCGCTACCGAAGAATTGCAGCAGTTGCTGTATACGCTTCCTAATATTCCGCATGAAAGTGTGCCAGAAGGAAACTCTGATGAAGATAATGTAGAGATATTTCGTAAAGGGGATATTCCTGTATTGCATGAAGGAGCACAACCTCATTGGGAACTTACAAAAAAATACGACATCATCGATTTTGAATTAGGCACCAAAATTACGGGTGCTGGTTTTCCAGTATATAAAGGAAAGGGAGCGCGTTTACAACGTGCTTTGATCAGCTATTTCTTGGATAAGAATACTGCTGCTGGCTATACAGAATATCAAGTACCACATTTGGTCAATGAAGCTTCTGGGTATGGAACAGGCCAACTTCCAGATAAGGAAGGGCAAATGTACCACGCTACTGAAGACGATTTATATCTAATCCCAACAGCAGAGGTCCCTGTGACTAATATGTTCCGTGGAGATCTCCTGGAGGAGGGTCAATTGCCAATCAAGTGTACAGCCTATACCCCTTGCTTTCGTCGGGAGGCAGGTTCCTATGGAGCGCACGTACGCGGATTGAATCGTTTGCATCAATTTGATAAAGTGGAAATTGTACGTATCGAGCATCCAGATAAAAGTGCAGCAGCACTTGATGGAATGGTGGATCACGTAAAAACAATTCTTGACGAATTGGAATTACCGTATAGAGTCTTGCGTCTTTGTGGTGGAGACCTTGGTTTTACCGCACACCTTACTTATGACTTTGAAGTGTTTTCTACGGCACAAGATCGCTGGTTGGAAATAAGCTCAATATCAAACTTCAGAACCTTTCAGGCAAACCGCTTGAAGTTGCGTTTTAAAGATAGCGATGGGACCAATAAGCTGGCGCACACCTTGAATGGAAGTGCACTTGCATTGCCTCGAGTACTGGCAGGAATTCTTGAAAACTGCCAAACTTCAGAAGGAATCAGAATTCCTAAGGCTTTAGTGCCGTATTGCGGTTTTGATACTATTGGCTAATAAAATTATATAAATTACCGTTAAGAACGTGCCATGGTTTATCGCTGTGGCACGTTTTTCGTTATCTTTAGCCCTATGAAGAAGCAGTTGTTTTTGGCCTTGAGCTTTATTTTTTGTTTGACTTTTTTCTTGCCTACAAGTCAGGTTGGAGCGAAGGCACAAGCGACGCAACAGGCGCAGAATTATTTTGATCAAGGAGAGTATGAAAAAGCGTTGAGTACCTTTAAGAGAGCGTACAAAAAGGAGCCAAACAACACCAACATTCTTATTGGAATTATCAAAACCCAACAGCAGTTAGAAGGGTATGATGCCGTTGAAAAATTGATCAAAGGCAAGTTAAGTGGGCGCAGAGATCGCGGCACACTATTGGTCGAAATGGGTTACAACTATCAGCTGCAAGAGAAAGATTCCCTTTCCAATCTTTTTTATGGAAAAGCCATTCAATTGGTAGAGGAGAATACTAATAATGCCTATCGCGTTGGAAAGGCGTTTCAGGAACACAGTCTACTTAGGGAAGCTGTGAACGCTTATGAGACAGGTATGCGCCTCAATCCGAAGGCCAATTATAATGTTCAGTTGGCCCGTATCTACGGAGAACTAGGAGATATAGAAAAGATGTTTGATAGCTACTTGACATTGATTCAAAAGAGCACAGGCTATGTACGCACCGCCCAACGAAACTTCGGGCAGTACATCACCGATGATCCTGAAAACGAAGCCAACATTATCTTTAAAAAATTGCTTCTTAAGAAGCTGCAAACAGAGCAAAACATTCTATACAACGACTTTTTGAGCTGGTTGTTTATCCAACAGAAGGAATATAAAAAGGCATTCATTCAAGAAAAAGCGATTTACAGACGCAGCGAAGGGAATATTCAAGGAATTGTAGCTTTAGCCGGAATTGCGGTTGATGAAAACACAGGAGTCGTGGCAGAAGAAATTTTGCGCTATATCATCGAAAATGCCATCAATGATGCCACTAAACTTGATGCAGAGCGTACCTTATTATCACTTGAAGTCCAGAAGCTAAATAGTACGGAGGAAAAGATGGCTATTCGTAGTCGGTATGAAAGTATCCTTAATTTCTATGAGCATTGGGATTATGCTGTGCCTGTAAAAGTTGATTTTGCACATTTTCTAGCCTTCCATAATGACCAGGCACCAGCGGCTATTAGTTACTTAAAAAAACAAATCAAACTTGAGAAATCTCGTTTTCCACAAGCACGTCTAAAAATGGAGCTTGCCGATATTTTAGTGCTTGAAGAGAAGTTCAACCAAGCACTTATTTATTATTCTCAGGTGCAAAAGGATATAAAGAACAATGTGATTTCGCATGAGGCGAGATTCAAAGTAGCTAAGACAAGTTATTACAAAGGGGATTTTGCGTGGGCAGAATCACAACTCAATGTGCTGAAGGCAGGAGCTACGCAATTGATCGCAAACGATGCTTTGGAGCTGTTGCTTGTAATTAGGGATAACTCCCAAGAGGATAGCTTGCAAACAGCGTTGAAGAAATATGCAAAAGCCGATTTATTTTCTTATCAAAACAAACCAGATGCTGCTATCAGTTTGTATGGTGAAATTTTGGAAACGCACAAAGGAGAGTCTATAGAAGATGAAACCTTACTAGCACAAGCAGGGTTGTTGGAAACAAAGTCTGCTTTTGCCAAAGCGAGAAAAAACTACGAAACGATTATAGAATACTTTGGTGATGGCACCCTAGCCGATAACGCTCATTACAAACTCGCCGAATTATATGCGGGTCCTTTGAACGAACCAGAAAAGGCAAAGCACCACTACGAA
>JBLHXM010000107.1:0-10676 GCA_047630395.1 Dokdonia sp. | reverse complement strand
AAATTACGGGTGTATTAGGAGTAGGACAAGATATTTCGGAAATAGATAAACTACGAACGGCATCAGAATCTATCGCAAAAGAATTAAGGCAGTTTATTGAAACAGCAAACGCTCCTATTTTTGGTATTGATAGCAAAGGACTTGTTAACGAGTGGAACCAGACTTCTGAAAGCATTACTGGATTTACAAAAGACGAAGTATTAGGAAAAGATCTGGTACAAACCTATATCACCGAAGATTACAGAGAGTCGGTAAAAAAAGTATTGGACGATGCGTTGCTTGGTAAAGAAACGGCCAACTATGAATTCCCGCTATTTACAAAAAATGGACAGCGTGTAATGGTATTATTAAACTCAAGTACACGACGTGATATCAATGGGGGAATTATTGGGGTGTTAGGTGTGGGTCAGGATATCACTGAGTTGGCTGGTTATCGTAACGAGTTAGAATTGAAGGTTCATGAAAGAACCTTAAAATTAAACCAAGCGTTAGAAAAGCAGAAAGAATTAAACCAATTAAAATCGAGATTCGTTTCAACGGCATCTCATGAATTTAGAACTCCGTTATCATCAATTAATTTTGCTGCAGGCTCTATTAAAAAATACTGGGCTAAAATGGAGCCAATTATCATTCAAAAAAAACTAGACAAAATAGAAGATCAGGTTTTACATATGACAAAATTATTAGACGATGTTTTAATTGTTGGTAAGGCTGAAGCAGGCAAAATCATACAAACCCCTGTAAATATAAGTCTAGGAGACTTTATGTATGAAATAATTAATGAAGTCTCTAGTGCCTGTGAAAAATCACACGATATAGTGCTGATTGATACCGAAGGTTTAAAAACCACTGATATTTTTATTGATGAAAAATTGGGTAGAAATATTTTTATCAACCTCATTGGAAACGCTGTAAAGTATTCTCCCAATACTAAAAATGTTACTATTACATTGTCCTCCGAAAAAGAGTACACCGTTGTTACGATAACAGATTATGGAATAGGAATTTCTAAATCAGATCTTAAAAACATTTTCAAGCCTTTTTCTCGAGGAAAAAATGCTGATTTAATCCAGGGAACAGGACTTGGTTTAACGATTGCAAAAGACGCAATAGATATAATGGGGGGGGAAATAATTGTGAAGAGTAAAAATGGAAATGGAACATCCTTTATTGTAAAGATTTTAAATAAGCAACATGTATAAAGTATTAATTGTAGAAGATACCTTAGCCATTAGAGAAGAGATTTATGATATTTTGGTCATGGAAGGTTATAAGGTTTTTCAGGCTGAAAACGGATTAATTGGTTTTGAAATAGCCTTGATAGAGTATCCAGATCTTATTATTTCAGATATACTTATGCCTCATCTTAACGGTTTTGAAATGTTTGAAAAACTACAAAGGAATAAGGAAACTGCAAGTATTCCATTAATTTTTCTTTCAGCAAAAGCAGAAAAAGAAGATATTAGAAGTGGAATGAATCTAGGGGCTGAAGATTACTTAACTAAACCGTTAAATATAAACGATTTGTTAAATGCTGTTGAAAATAAAATTAAGAAAAAATTAATAATAGATCAAAATATTATAGCTAAAACTGCAGCATTATCTGCCATTCTTCAAAACCAGAAAAATGAACTAGACACTTATTCTCATTTAATTTCACATAAATTAAAGTCTTCATTAAGAAATATTTCAGACCTTTTAACATGGTCTCAAGAGGATCTACATACTACTACCAATTTGAAAGATACAGCCATTAATTTTCAACTTATGGAAGAAAAAGTGGAAAAAATGGACGTTTTGTTATCAAAACTAGAACAGTATAACAATATCACTCCTGCGGCTTTTAAAAATAATTCCATAAACCTTAATGTAATTGTGAAACGGGTCATAAACCAAATACATAAACCGTCGCATATCCTAATTAAAATAACAAATGAGTTACCCAACTTATTTGCCGATGGAAATATGATGAAAAAAGTATTTGAAGTTCTAATAAAGAATGCGGTAACTCATATTTCTAATAAAAATGGACTCATTGAAATTGGGTGTGAAACAACTGAAAAAGATTATATGTTCTCAATCAAAGATAACGGGGTTGGAATACATTCAAAATATCATAAAAACTTATTCAAATTATTTGAAGCGATCGAATCAACTAAATCTTTAGGAATCGGATTAAGCATTGTTAAAAAAATCATCTCTCATTATAATGGAGAGGTATCTGTAAAAAGTATTCCTGCTGAAGGAACAACATTTCATTTCAGCCTGCCGCTCTCCGGAGTAATATCTTCAAAAAAAGTAGTGTCCATCAATGCAAATAAAGAAGAAGAAAGGTAACTACCGAAAGCAAAGTGGAGGGTCAAAAATAAATAAAATTTTATTGGCACTTTGACAATCCTTTTTTATTTAACTGCGCTGTATAACTTATAATTGCACCCTATGTGATTAAAAAAATGGGTGACATTAGTTCGTCCCTTCATTGGCCTGTAAAACGATCAAGCAATATGTCGCGTTTCCTCTGGAAGTGTCATACCCCTCCTAACAGCTGTCTAAACCATTATTCTTCTCATAACTAAACAGGCGGCCATGCTCCAACTAGAAACACCTAAATAAAAGAAAGAAGCACCAATTCCTGAGTGCTTCTTTATAATATAATAGTGAGAGCTGCCTGCTATTTTTTTAATGACCCCAGCTCAACAGTCGTTACTGTCCTACTTAATCTCTATGATTAAATCTTCTCTGCTTTTTCTAACTTTTTTAAGATTCACCAACCAGTCTTTTTCAGTCGCTCGATATCCTAAAGGAAGCATCACGCAGCTTCTCAATCCCTTTGCTCTTAAGCCTAATATCTCATCTACGGCTGCAGGATCGAAACCTTCGAGCGGAGTGCTGTCCACCCCTTCAAATGCCGCTGCGGCTATTGCTTGTGAAAAGGCAATATATGCCTGTTTCGCCGCATGATTGAAATTCTCTTCTGCATCTTTTTGAGGATAACTGTTCAATAACATCTGGCGGTAATTTTCCCAGCCTTCATTTTTAAATCCTCTAACCGTATTGGTCAAATCAAACTGTTTGTTTATTCGATCTGCGGTATAGGTATCCCAAGCAGCAAAAACTAACAAATGCGAACAATCGGTGATGACACACTGATTCCAAGCGATCGGTTTGATTTTTTCTTTTACTTCTTGATTCGTGATCACATATACTTCAAAGGGCTGTAATCCACTGGACGTTGGAGCTAAGGAGATCGCCTCTATAATATTCTCAATTTTTTCCTGAGGTACTTTTTGACCATTCATGGCCTTTGTGGCATAGCGCCAATTTAATTTATCTAATAATTCCATAGTGATGCTGTAGTATTTGATTTAAATGGATGCTTTTGGGTTATTTTTAGCAGTCTTGTGTATGTAACGTAGTGCATTAAATAACTGCTTTCGTTTCAGATGAAACACAAGCCATCCCGACGCTTCGTGATTAATTTTTTTTCTGTACCAATAATCAGTATTAAAAAGTCTGAAGTATTCTAAAGATACTAAAATTCTCAAGTCACAAATGACTTGATCTATTGTCTCTAAGTATGGTTCTCCAAAATTGCATTTAGCTTTTTGCTACTCAAACTATATTTTTTCATTCAGGTATTTTCGAACTAATTTATTATAACATTCCGTGTTGTTTGCAACAGTGTCAAAGACATATAATCTCTGTAATTGAAGATTACTCAATACATCCACTTGCCTTTCTTCCAAATCAAAATAGTCCACAAAAAAGTATTTTTCTTCATCGTTTTTTACATCTATCTGAAATATTTTTTTTGCAAATTATTACATGTTTTGAGTGGCACATACTCGTAAAGTTTGTAGAGATCTTGATTATTAATAGAATTGTATCGCACCAAACGTATATTGCATTGAAACTAGGGGTGAAAACAAATATTTTGTCCTTTTGTTTTTAAATTTCTCTAGCAAAGCTAATTATAAAAATGAAGCCCCATAGATATAAAAAAAAAATCACTCTAAATGCGGAATTACACTTGCTAAGTGATCTCGATATTTAGGTACAATAGTAATCCATCAATCAAAAAGAAGTATTAAGATGGTGCGTTTTATTTTTGTCTTGTACATGAATATTTCAATATTCATATGTTTTGTTTTAACGTATCCATTTTAAAAGCAACAAAAAAGGAACATTTAACTATCGCACCTTGTTTCTTATTCCTGTAGATTCCCTAAATCCACATCCCTTTCCTTTTTTAAATACTTTTCAAGTAATTTTTTATAACACTCAAATTGCACGGTACTAATACAACCTTGATAATACTCTTCAATTCCAAGTTTCTTTAAGTTTTTCCCAAACGTTTGGTCATAAAACATTCCAACAGAAAATATTTCAAGTGATTGTTTTTTAGATCAATAGTAAATTTATCTTCCATTTCTGCACATCCAAAGTTACTATATTCAGTAACTATTTCACTTCTACTCTCCCATTCGAAATATCCAAAAATAGTATAGGCACTAGAAATTTAAAAAACAATTCCAATTCCCAATGCAATCAAGGTCAGTTTTATATTTTTCCTTTTTAGACTTCTTGGTAAGAATAAAAAAACAATCAATAGACTGAGTAAAACTAACGGAAAATTAAATCTATAAAAGGACCTGTCATCCGAGAGTTTTGTGTAATTCAAAACGGTTAAACCAAGTCCAATTAATAATAAAATAAGGATTATCTATTTCTGTTTTGCGTACATTCCTGATAAAGTATTTGGCGTCCTTTTAAATATACACAAACCTTTCGATTAAGAGCAAACGTCGCATTTCGTATAGGTGTTTTGTAAGTAGTGTTTTTAAACTTTCCTTCATATCCCATTCGTCAAGGAAACTACTTTTTCTATTTCTTCTGTAGGCTTCCCCATAATTGTAGGTTTCCCCTTTTTAGGACACCTCTAAATTCGACAAATAGATGTTAATTGGGTTAATTTCTTCATCAATGTTTATTTTTTATTTTTGACAGCCGGCTTGTATATAAATACTTCTCCGTAAAAAGAGGCTCACTTTCAGATAAACACTCACTAAACAAAATGGGTTATGTGTTGCTTTGTGCTTTGTGCTGTATTTTATTCTTTCATCTACACACAGCGATACAACCCCTAAGCATTCCGATATTTCAAATGCAAAGCGCTATTAAAAGTTAAGCAATAAACGGATCACGATATACACCAGATAGCATCCTATCGCTATAAAATGTAGGCCGCATAAGAGTCCAAATATTTTTTGGAAAAAGGAATTAGTCGTAAATCGTGCCCCAGATTGGTATACCAAAACCGAAGAGAAACCTATAGAAATTCCAATGAAGAGATCTCGTTCCCATTGTTTTTCAAAAACATGGGTAGCGCTCGTATCCAGTTGTGTTAAAAAGTACACTATAGCTCCCATAAAAAGGATAGATAAAAAAGGGAGAAATAGCGATATCGTTTTATTCATAATGCGAGGAATTACGTATTTGGAGGTAATTAAAAGCAATCTCGTTAGAGGCAACAATAGGTGTTAAATATTGAGACCACTAACCTTAGGTTCTCAGTAAGTTCGAAACTATTCTTATGATTTCCAAATAAAAACCAAAAAAAGGGGCATATACCCCAAGAAGATTATGGGTTTCCCGTAAAAGAGAGGGGTAATCCCTATCAATTGATCTAATTTTGTTTAAAGTTGACTCAAAAAAGAATGATTTTTATAAAAAAAATATATTTAAATAACTGAAAACAAGTCAAATAGCTCCCCCAACACACCTAAATACCCATTCCTATTTTTGCTCCCTAACTATCCCATAAATCCTAAACCTATCTTCTTATTGGAATCGGTTTTAGCATCGTTGTCATCGGTTTTTATTCCCTCATCAAAGTAGCCCATTGGAAAACAGTAACGGTACTCACTCCCTGCCAAAAAGCAGATGAAAAAATAGATAAAGCAGTGGCTTCCTATCGCGCACATGTGTTCTTTATGAAAGAAGAGAAGCTCAAGGTGCTTCAAAACCAAAACGAGGTGGCCCGCTTGCGGAAAGAGCACAATCTGGGAATCATCGAACTCATGAATAGCTATTGTTTTGCGACCACCATGCTCCTACTTGCCTTGTCTATTATTCTCGGGATTTTTGTGTTGCAGATCTCAGGCAGTGAAATTCAATCCAAAAGCTTTCGCTTTAAAACATTTTTCTTTTGCACCCTCGCACTCACCACCTTTTTTGGAATCCTCATCCCAGGGATCAACCATCAGGAGAATATTATTACCCATAAGAATTCATTTCTCGCCTATTCGGCCACACAGTTTCGCATCTACAACTTTCTAGCGACCGATGGCGGAACTCAAGGAAGCAAATAAAAGTGTCGCAGAAGTCCTCGCAGTAGAGGCCATTCCCATGGATATTAATGATTTTATTACGGAGATCAATCGGACCCATAATATCTTTTTAAAAATCACTCACGATAAAATACAGGACTATAAAGAGATCATGAGTCTGGAGTAAAAGAAAAGCAAGCACATTAGCCAGTGTATAGGGCATTGATGATCCCTTTCGCGCAAAGCGTAAGCATCCCAATGAATTACTCATAACTATGTACCTATGTTTCCTAAACGAGATAGAGCATCCTTATAGTTTGACGCCAAATCCAAAGGCAAATCGCAGTCCGTCGTCACCAGAAAAGAGACCAAATTGTCCAGAAATCATATCGACCGCATTGATCCAGAAACCTCCACCCACATCACTGTGCCAGATATCGCTATCCTCGCCATCATTCCACACACGACCTACATCACCGCCGCCATAAATCCCAAGTTGGATAGGCAGTAAACCCGTTTTCATACGATTAAAACTATAGCGAATATCTCCGCTAGCTACAAAAGAGGATTCGCCCGTAAAGCGTTCGTTACGATAGCCGCGTAGTCCATTGCGACCCCCTATGGAAGCGCCTTGGTAGAATTCAAAGGAGTCTCCTACATTTACTTGTCCTTGAAAAAGCGTTTTAAGTACGAGCTTATTATTTCGCGAAAGAGAATTGTAAAACCCTAAACTTGGCGAAATATATCCATAAATACGATCCGTATCCTCCAAGTTCATTTTAGAACCTACCGTCAGTTTAAAATCCATTCCCCGACTTGGGTTTGCTGGATTATCTGCATTGGTATACGCATAGCCTCCTTCAATACCTGCAAAAGTTTGCCCTTCAAAATAATCCGGTAGCGGAGCTGTAAAATCATTGGTGATAAAGCGATTGGCATCATCTTGCAATTCTACAAACTCAACCTGTGTTTTTATATGCAGTATACTCCCGTAATTATTGTTGTGTTGGGCACCCAATTCAAAAGCATAATTACCATTGCGCACGCGGTTATAGTCCAATCCTAAAACATCATCATTATTCACACTCTCATTACTCAAACCAAAAAAGTTACGTGCATAGCTTTCATTCGTAGCACTTCCGCCTATCACTAAGTCCCATTTGCCTAAGGCATTAGAAAAAATTCCTTTATAACTGATATCAAAACCACTGGTGGCAAAATAGTAGCCTGCTTTAACCACATGCTTTCTATGAAAAGGCATACTATTAAATCCCTTTATCGTATAAGTATCCTGTAATCCAATAAAGAAACCATCATCAGGATTAGACCCGATGGAAGGTAAAATGCTATTCACTTTGACAATTCCCTTATTGAAATCATAGGTATTATGGTTATAAATACTAGATTTCTTTATAAGAGCTCCACCGCGTTTGGCAATGGTATTGGGTTTTGTTTTATGCTCATAAATCTTGATGTTACGACCATCATCTACCGTATAGATATCATTATTTTGTCCGCCTATGATTCGTGTAAAAATGGGCTTTTTTCCGTTTCCGCTTACGCGAAAATGATCATCATCATCTAAACCATAAATCCACAGCTCTTTGGTGACGTCCTTGCGCATCAAGCGATCTACATAAGGCGTTTGAATTTCTCCACCCTTAATGCGTGAAATTTGAACCCGTGTTCCTTCTGCTTCTCTCGTGATTTCAAAGTGATCGTCTTTGTCTGTTCCTCTTAAAATAACCACGCTATTGAGATGTCTAAAATACCGTTGGGCAATGTCTGCTAGGGTTTGACGTCTTGCTTTTAATTGTGTCTTGACAAGAGATAACTGTGCGTTTTTAGTTTCTTCAGGAAATGCATCAAAGGCAGCATCAATAGAAGCATCCGTAAGGTTCTCTATAATATAATTAGCTTCCCGGATCCAATCGGCTTCCGTTGCATTGGGTAGTAACGCACGGTCTAATTTTATTCCGGCACTATTGATCCACTTGACGTCTTTGAGTTCGCCACTGTACGTTTGAAACTGTCTAGCTGGCGGAATCAAAGCTTTAATCAGACCTAAGAAACCTCCGTCATACTTAGAAAATGCTTGATCACGATCTCTCGGAATGGGTTTGTACACCACTTCATCTTCGCTTTTATCAAAACGAGACCAGCGCCACTGATCCGTATGCCGATCCCAATCACCTAACAACATATCAAATAAACGCGCACGAATAAAAGAAGCCTCATCTACACGGTACTTCTCATCTTTGCGCAAGTTCTTCAACAGATCAGAAGTACTTTCAATCGCATCTGGATTTCCAAAAGACGGTACGTCTAAGAAACCATCGTCAGGGCGTTCTTCTAAAATATACAGCTCGTCCCCATAGGTGCTATTATAATTACCTAAAGCAGGATGCTTGGGCATCCATACTACCGTTGGGTTGGTGTGATACACATCAATAGCATCAGATAATTTCCCCACGGCAATACTGGCATACGGATGGCTAGAGGTATAGAAATCTAAAATCACATCTTCTGTAAACGTATCTCTAAATTCGTCCTGAACAAAGTTATCCTTGAAGACAACCGATTGTAAAAATTGAACAGCACTTTTCTTTACGGCTCTTAATGCATAGTTCTGACCTTCTTTGGTCACCAAACGCAACGAACGTGTTTGGTGGCCACCCCCTTTGCGATCTACTCGAAACCCTCCCATAAGGGTGTCTAGCGTAACAACAGGTACTTTGATAGGTGTGCCATACACTTCGCGATAATGATCTCCCCAGAATCGTTTGTACGCTGCTGATTTATCAATATCTTCTAAAGGATAAATAGTCGCTTCTTTCTCGCTTTCAAAAGCGGTCTCAAGGCCACTGGTATCTAGAGTTTGGTCAGCTCCATGTATTTGAGAGCGAAACAGCTCTGCTGGCTCTCCATTTTTAGCTGAGAAGAATCGGATTTGAGAAGAACCATCTTTGAGAACTTCCAAAACTGCAAACCCTTGTCCGCCATAAGAAAATAATCCATCATCCGCTAGTTTGGCTGCAGAGGCTTTAGCACCAGCACCACTCACTACTTGTTTGATTCCATCGTGATCAATATACTGCAGGCTATGCTCATGGCCAGAAACCACAATAGCTTTCTTGGTGTCTACCGTTAAGGTCTCTAACCGTTTCATCAATTCGTTATAGCGCTTACTATAGCGATCTTGAATAGAAACACCTCCTTGAAGTCGAAGTTGAGCTATCACTGATGCAATAACAGGTAAAGGAACTTTGTTCTGGAAAGGAAATAGGTGTTTCTCAGGAGATATGTAACCACCGTGCGTCCCATTGGTAAACATAGGGTGGTGCATTGCCATGATGATGGTTTTCTCGTTATTCTTTTTTAATTCGCCTTCTATCTCTAGAAAGAAATCTTCTCGCGTTTTAATTTCGCATTCGTCATTCATCGTGGGATGTTTGTCCCAATTGGATAAATACCATTGGGTATCTATGACCAACATGATAATATCTTCTGAGATGTCTATTTTCTCAATAGGGCATCCATTTTCTGGCTGAAAAGCATTTTTATCCTTGAGGGCCTTTTCAATATATTCCTCTTGGCGCTTTACGCCTTGAAGTCCGCCACTATACCAATCGTGGTTTCCAGGAAGGAATACTACATTTCCTTTGAAGTCCTTTACGGCATCCAATTGTGCTTGGAGTTTATGCTCGGCATCTTCGCGATCTTTATTGCCTTTTTTAGGCAATCCCTTCTCGTAAATATTATCTCCTAAAAAAAGAGCATAGTCCCCTTTAGAACTTTCGCTATCGATGAGCTTCTTTAATGCAATAAGTGCATCTGTTGAACCGTTAGGAGTTGCACCTCCTGCATCACCAATGAGGTAAAATGTCTTTGCTATCTGCTGTTGCTCAGTTGCAGGCTCACTTAATCCATCATCAGACAAGAATTTGGGGCCATAAGTCGCACAACCACAGCATAAAAAAATCAGAAATCCAGATGCGATAATATATTTTATAGTCATGTGTAAATTTTAATGTAATTTTAGAAGAAATATTTGAAAAAGTATACCCTATGTCGTCCCTACTAGAAAAAACTGACTCCTTTGTAGCAGAATTATTAGAAAAACAACTTCCAAGTACTTGTATTTACCACAACCAGGTACATGCAAGGCGTGTCTGTAAAAGTACGAAAGAAATTGCGGAACACTCTAATCTATCGGATGCAGATACTGAAGCCATTCTAGTGGCCGCGCTCTTGCACGATATCGGATATATTGAAGGGTATGAAAATCATGAAGAAAATTCTATTAAAATAGCAACTCCTTTCCTCGAAAGTGAGGGAGTCTCTGCG
>JBLHXM010000106.1:0-10733 GCA_047630395.1 Dokdonia sp. | reverse complement strand
GGAGAGAATGTAGTAGAATTCTCTTGCCACGGAAGTAATTATATTCAGCAAGAAATTATACAATTATGTCTTCGGAAAGGCTGTAGGATGGCAACCGCAGGTGAGTTTACCTTGCGTGCTTTCTTACACGGAAAAATGGATCTGAGTCAGGCAGAAGCTGTTGCAGACTTGATAGCAAGTGATTCTCAAGCATCGCACCAACTGGCGATTCAGCAGATGCGCGGCGGATTTTCTTCAGAAATAAAAGTGCTTCGGCAGGAATTATTAAATTTTGCATCACTGATCGAATTGGAATTAGATTTTTCCGAAGAAGACGTAGAATTTGCCAATAGAGATGACTTTCAGAAGCTAATTTCAAAAATCACCTTGGTCTTAAAGCGATTAATAGATTCGTTTGCCACAGGAAACGTCTTGAAAAACGGTATCCCTGTTGCTATAGTCGGTGAACCTAATGTTGGTAAATCAACTTTGCTTAACGCGTTACTCAACGAGGAACGAGCTATTGTAAGTGACATCGCCGGGACCACAAGAGATAGTATTGAAGATGAAATCAATATTGGCGGGATTGCATTTAGGTTTATAGATACAGCTGGAATCCGTGACACAAAAGATGTTATTGAAGGCCTAGGGATTCAAAAGACTTTTGAAAAGATAGAGCAGGCGCAGGTGGTTGTTTATTTGTTTGATGCGACCCCCTCTGACCTTCGGGCATCTCCCTCTAGAGGTGGAGAGTTATCTCAAATCCTCTTGGAGATTGAGAAGATTAGAAGTCGTTTTCCTCAAAAACAGTTGCTTGTAATTGCAAATAAAGTAGATCGGCTTTCAAAAGAACAAGTCTCAAATCTCAAATCTCAGGTCTCAAATCTATTTTTACTATCTGCAAAAACTGGAGAAGGTGTTGAAAATTTAAAGACCACCCTCCTTGATTTCGTTAACACTGGCGCGCTTAGAAATAATGATACAATTGTAACTAATTCAAGACATTATGATTCATTACTTAAAGCTTTAGAAGAGATAATAAAAGTACAAGAAGGAATCGACTCTAATCTTACTAGTGACCTAATGGCGATTGATATTAGGCAGGCACTTTACTACTTTGGTGAGATTACTGGAGAGATTACCAACGATGATTTGCTGGGAAATATTTTTGCTAATTTCTGTATTGGAAAGTAATCAACACAAAACTAACAAATATAAAACACAGTAAAAACAACCTCATATTAAACAACCTCATATTAAACAACAAAAAACAGATTTGTATAATTAAAGCTAGGTATTACTGCGTATTGCAACGTATTTCATTTTTTGATATATTCGTGTATATATAAGTCTAACCCTTGCATGTTTTGGGATAGATTTGTGAGGCAAAGAAAATACTATTTTCAGGCAGTTTTTTTAATGAGTAGAACTTTAAAGAGTTATTATCTGGTCTAGCTATTGACAATATTTCCGGTGAAAATCTCGGGGTAAATGAGCTTGCTTCGCTTCTAGGACTGAGTTCTTCTCAAACATTAAAAAAAGTAAAAGCTGCTACAGGTAAATCGGTTAACCAATATATTAGAGAACTATGAGATTTTTGAAATTATTTTTATTCCTATGTATAACTACTTCTTTATACGCCCAAAACGATTCTTCAACCGAGCACTTTAGACATTTAAGATATAATCACGTCTCTCCATATGTAGATTTGGTTGGCACTTATCCTATAGATGCTGAAACAGCCGAATCCACTTCACATTATATTTTTAAGTACAATAATTCAGGAAAAATCATTGAGATAATAAACAATCATTACCATACTGAAAGACAACATCCTTTAGCATCATTGGGCGTATATCAAGTATTGATCGTTTATTCTGAAGGACAAGAGATTAGAACGTTTTTTGATAAAAATGGGAAGCCTATTACAAATGACAGGGAGGTCTATAAAGAAATCTATGATTATAACAAGAAAGGCGCTAAAAGCAAACTCCAGTTTTTTGACACTGATAGCAAGCCTATGGAATCTAATTGGGGAATAGCGGAATACCAATGGGTTAAGAAAAAGAAATTAATAATTGAAAGACGCTATAATCTAAAAGAAGAGGCTGTTGCCTTGTCGCCATATTTCAAATTTGGTATCTCAGGAATCTTATTGGATAAGAAAGGGGTTCCAAAGGCACATTACAATTTAGATGAAAACCTAAAAGTTATTGCGAACGAAAAAGGCACTGCTTCTTATCAAGATATTTATGATACCAATGGAAACCACGCCGCGTATAGTTACCATGATGCCAATGATGATTTAGTGATGAATCAGTGGGACTTTGCTTATGGTGTAAAGAAGTATGATAGCAATGGCAATCAAATAGGTCTTGAACAGTTTGACACATATAAGAAAAGAATTCGCGATAGAAAGATGCCTACAAACATAACTATAGATCTGGCTGCTATAGCCTCACAAAGTGATTCTACGGAGATTAAAAGAATTTCCTTAGGCTATTTGATTGCTTTACAAGACTTGAAACCAGAACTGATGAAAGAAGTCATGAACGATAGCCTTAATAAAATTACTATCGGCTGGGACCGAGCTTCAAAAAAGGAATACTCTAGAGCCACAACTAGAGATCAGATGATAGAATTTGCAACTTCTTGGAATAAATCTAATACGAAGTTTCCAACAAATCCAGACAATCAGGTAACAATCCTAGATATCTACAACAGAATAGCTAATGTGAAATTGGTTTCAGATAACTGGGTCGAGTATTTACATTTAATAAAGTTGGATGGCAAATGGACTATTACAAATCTAATTTGGCAATACATAGATATTAATCGCTATCCTAAAGAATAATAATTGGTATAATCATAGAACAAGACCCTACCAGATCTTAATACGCTCAGATTCTTCTTTATAGTTAGCTTCACCAGGTTGCACATTAAATGCTTCATAAAACGGGGTAAAGTTCATTAGAGGGCCATTAACACGCCAAATTGGTGGTGAATGTGGATCTGTTGTGACATAGTTCCGTAAATAGGCATCACGTGTTTTAACTCGCCAGATCCGGGCTATAGATAAAAAGAAGCGTTGGTCTGCTGTGTAACCTCCAATTTTAGTGGTATCCTGCCCTTGTTGTGTCTTCTTAAATGCATCATAGGCGATTACAATACCGCCATTATCTGCTGTGTTCTCCCCAACAGTTAGTGCGCCCTTAAGGTGAACGCTGTCCAATACTGTAAAAGTGCTATATCGGTCTATAACTTGTTGGGTTTTAGCCTCGAATTTTGTGTAATCCTCGTCCGTCCACCAATTCTTGACATTCCCATCTTTATCATACTGCGCGCCTTGATCGTCAAAGGCGTGGGTGAACTCATGGCCAATCACCATTCCAATTCCTCCATAATTCACAGCATCATCGGCGTACAAATCGAAATAAGGCGCTTGTAAGATTCCTGCCGGAAATACGATTTCATTCAATGCTGGGTTATAATATGCCGTTACTGTAGATGGTGTAGTATGCCATTCGTCTCTATTGGGTGCCTTGTTGAACATCTTGAATTCATATTGAAAATCGTCCTTTCGCAGGGCCACTACATTTTCAAAGAACTTATCCTTCTCTATTTTTACATTGTACTCCCTCCACACATCTGGATATCCTATTTTTTTGCTAATCGCGTGGAGCTTGTCTTTAGCCTTTACCTTGGTACTATCACTCATCCAACCCAAGTTATCAATTCTACTTTCTAAGGTCTTCTCAAAATTGTTAACTAACTCTAATGCACGCTTTTTCGCGTCTTCATTGAAGTAACGCTTTACATACAATTGCCCTAATGCAAAACCAATTTGCCTGTCAACACGTCTTACTATTTGTTGTGCTCTAGGCTTCTGAACCGATTGCCCTGTTATCACCTTAGTGTATTCAAATGCAGCATCTTGAAAGGGTCTGCTTAATATATCATCATGAGTACCAATAGAGCTTGCTTTTAAATAGAGCTTCCAATCATCTAAGGGGACTGAAACTAGCATCTCGTTCAGTTTCTTATAATAGGCCGGCTGCTTTATATCCAGAGAATCGGCTGCCAGCCCTAAGGTCTTTAATAGTGCTGTCCAACCAATATTGACTTGAGATGCGTCTAGATCTGAAACTGCCAGTTTATTATAGTTTTCTTTAATTACTCTTCGTTCAATGCGCGTTTTATGAACGTCTGCCAACTGCTTTTCTATTTCATATACAGTCGTTGCTTGCTCTTTGGCATTCGCATCACCTATTAGTTCAAATAAGCTAGTTAGGTAGGTTTTATAGGCTTCTTGAATCTTTTCTACGGAAACATCTTCCTCAAAATAATAATCACGATCCGGTAAGCCTAAGCCTGTCTGAACAAAATGTGCAATATTAATAGCGCTATTTTCTTCATCAGCAGAAATATATGGATTGATCATTGAATAATCCCCCGACATCATCTGAGTAGCAACAAACTCCATCATTGATGGAATATCATTAAGAGCTCCTATCCGATCCAAAATTGGCTGTATAGGCTCAATACCGCGAGCATTTATACTTATGGTATCCATCCCTGAAGCATAAAAATCTCCCACCAATTGCTCGACACTTCCCTCTGGATGCTCACTTTTGGATACCTCGTCCAAAATGTTTTTCAACAATTCTTGCTGCGGAATGTTTAAAAATCGGTACGCCCCCACTCCAATCTGATCCTCAGCAATTACGGCATTATCATACCAGGTTTTATTTACGTGGTTAAAGAAATCATCCCCTGGTTTTATTGAGTCAGTAATTCCATCAAAAACTACTTCTTTCTGAGCAGCAAGATTTTCCTTTTTGCTAGCGTTTTGATTGTCATTACAAGAAACAAGAAAGAAGACTAGTAACGAGGCGAAGGCAATATTTTTCATAAGTTTAAGTATCATTTCGGCAAATATAGGGATTTATTGTAGGGGGTTAAAGATGAAGGTTAAGAAGGAAGATTAACAGGAAATAAGATTCTAATTTCGAGAAGCCTTGACGCGAAAGAAACCCGAAGTAAATGACTTGTGATATTTTGCCGTTTGATGATAAAAAAGTAATTTATGCTACAAGCCAGTATAAGCTATCCAATGATATACAAGCAAATTCTTGGACTCCACAATCAATAGAGAATAGGCAATTGCGATTATCAAATATAGCCAAGGAGGCTTGGAGAATTTCACAATTCGGATAGACCCTGCACATAACAAAGTACTGTGCTAAAAAACAAGTAAAAACTCATTAATTTTTCACTAAAGTACTTCTATAGGTATGATCATATGTTAACCCTGATTTTGCTATTGCAAAAACTTGTTTTAGCAGCTTGTTACAAACTGCAATTAATGCCAATTTTTTGCTCTTCCCTTTTGCCACGATTCGCTCATAAATATCCCGACAAGCCTTGTTGTATTTACATGCGGTAAAACTGCACATAAATAAAAGGTTTCGAAGTTTTTGATTGCCGATTTTACTTATGCGAGGTCTTCCTTTTACACTGCTTCCACTTTGCCTGGTCAATGGAGTCAATCCTGCATAATTACACAATTCGCTTGCACTTGTAAAACGATCGAGTCCATCTGTCAAAACAACTAACATTAGAGCGGTTTTACCCCCGGCTAACGCTCGCTTGCAGCGGGTGCCGATATGAGTAAGCAATAACAGAACAAAACCCACAACTTTTAAAACCTTGGGCTTCCTTATTTTAGCCGCTTTGATGACATCCCTTAATTCTGGAATGTGGATCAGAACAATTATACCAATCAACCCAATGGAAATACTTCAGTGCAAGAAGTTTTGCCAAAGAAGATCTACCATTCGGAATTGACTAGATAGGTTTTTTGGGGTGACTCTTGGGTTTTATTTATTATTATGGGCACCCGCTGCAAGCGATCGCCAGCGCAGGGGTCGTGAAAAGAATATGCAATTAAATTTTTTAAAAATATTTCTAGAAATACGGCTTTTTCAGCTTAAGAAAGAACTTTTTAGATAACGACTACTGCGCTCCCAACTTTATGTCCTTTATCGACATAAGTATGAGCAGCTTCAGCTTCAGAAAAAGGAAATCGCTTGCCAATCACTGGCACAATAATTCCTTTAGTCGCAAGGTCCTTGATTACATCTAAATCTTTTCTATTAAATACAGCTACGCCAGCCACTACCTTTTTTTTGCTAAATGACGTAAGTAGCACTTGAAGGTACTGTCCTAATCCTGAGGCTGCCAAAAGCATGCGGCCATTTTCACTCAAAGAATTCTTGCATTCTTTAAATGTTATTTTTCCAACCGTATCATAAATAATATCATAGGTTTTTCCATTTTTAGTAAAATCGGTTGTGGAATAGTCAATTACTTCATCAGCTCCAAGTGATTTTACCAATTCTACATTTGCGCCACTACAGACTCCTGTAACTTTTGCTCCAAAATGTTTGGCGAGCTGTATCCCATATACCCCCAAGGCTCCCGAAGCACCATTTACCAAAATCTTTTGACCACTTTTAATTTTCCCTAAATCTCGTAAGTATTTTAACGAAGTTAGCGCTCCAAATGGTAAAGCAGCTGCATCGTCGAAAGATAGGTTTGTAGGTTTAATAGTAATGGCTCCTTTTTCCGGAATGGCAACGTATTGGGCATGACAGCCAAACTTTTCACTTGTCCCAAAAACCTCATTTCCGACAACAAATTCTTTTACATCTTTCCCTACAGTTTCCACTAGTCCTGAAAATACAACTCCAAGTATCGGCTGTTTTGGTTTATTAAAACCAAATAACATTCTGGTGATAAATTTGAATCCAAAAGGCACATTAAGAGCGCGTATTCTAGCATCTCCTGAGGTCACTGGGGTTGAATGTACTTTGACTAATATTTCATTGTCCTTTGGAGTAGGTTTCTCAACTTCTTCCAAAGTAAGAACACTAGGTACCCCATATTCTCTAGTTGTGATTGCTTTCATATTATTATAACGACTGGCTCTTATAAATGTAACATAATTTTAAATAAAATAAATAAGTTGAAATTAATAAAGTAAGTCACAACTTTGTCTGCATTGAAAAGAGGTCAGGGGAGTCCCGAAGATAACCAGTGGTTTTGTGATGGGGTTTCCGATAACATCTTGCACTCACTTGCACAAATCAACGATCTGAAGGTAATCTCATTTACCTCCTCTTCTACTTTTAGAGATTCTGATAAAACAATTCCTGTAATCGCCAAAGAATTAGGAGTTAGCTATATTTTAGAATGCAGTGTTACCCTAGTAGAAGGTAAGCTAAAAGTCATTGCACAACTCATTGACTCCAAAGACGATCACATTTTAGGTTTAATTAGTTATACCCTAATTACAGAAGCCCTAAAAACCGAAACACCAATTATCGGCGCTGGAGGTATAACCACCCAAGATGTGAAAGACATATTAGAAACTGGTATTTCTGGAATTGCTGTATCCGGAGAAATTACCCGCGATTTTAATACTATTAGAACATTTAACCAATTACTGAACGCATCTTCAACAGAAGAACAGCGCTCTACATTTAAATAGAAAAGAAAGGATATTGCCGCACTATATTCTCCTCAAAAACTTCAATTAGGTATATGATTCATTATATTTGTTGAACTAACCTACTTGATTAAAAGATTTGTTACAAATAAAAGCCTACTTAGATCAAATTGCTGACATCTCTAAAGAAGATTGGGGTTTTTTCACTTCAAAATTAGAGCAGCGGGTGATTCCGAAGAAAACCGTTTTTCTAAAACTCCACGAGATTGAGAATACGATATCCTTTATTGAGTCTGGCGTAGTTCGTTTATATATTCCTAAGGAAGATCCAGATAAAGAAATTACTTTTGGCTTTAGTTTTAAAAACCAGTTTATTAGTGCTTATGATTCTTTCTTAACACAGAAACCTTCTGCCTATCAATTACAAGCACTTACTGAAACGACCCTATTAAGTATTACACACTGTGATTTACAATCCGTTTATAAAACGACCCAAATCGGGAACCTTATTGGAAGGTTAACAGCTGAACGCCTCTTTTTAATAAAATCTAAGCGGGAACAAAACTTATTGAACCTTAACGCAGAGCAACGCTATGTCAAATTGTTTAAAGAGCGTCCGGAGGTCTTAAAGTTGATTCCTTTGAAATACATTAGCTCTTATATTGGTATTACTGCCCAAGCTTTAAGTAGAATTAGAAGACGGCTTTAAGCTGCGTTTTATTGATTTAGGTTCATTGTTTCTCTTCTCACGCAGAATTATCTTTGTAAAAAAAAATTATGGCTACAATTATTTTTGTTTTAGTTCTTTGGTATGGTGGCTTGTTTTTTCAGTCATTCTTTTTGCATAGATATGCAGCACATCAGGTGTTCACGATGTCAAAAACAATGGAGCGTATCTCATTTATTCTGACCTGGATTTTTCAAGGCTCTAGTTATTTAAGTGCCTACGGTTATGGGGTTATGCACCGTATGCATCACGCATATACGGATACCGAAAAAGATCCACATTCTCCGTCACACGATACTAATTTATTTGCAATGATGTGGAAAACAAAAACTATCTATCAAGATATTAATAAAAACCTTGTTGCTGTTGAACAGCGCTTTACCAAAAATGTTCCGCAATGGAAAGGTTTTGACCGATTTGCGAGTTCTCGATTTTCTAGAATTCTTTGGATTACGGGCTATGTTCTATTCTTTCTGTTCTTTACAACTGCGCGATGGCAATGGGTCTTACTGCCCATTACCTTTTTAATGGCACCCATTCACGGGGTAATTATTAACTGGTTTGGCCATATTTATGGTTACGTGAATTATAAAATGAAAAACACGAGTAAGAATCTCTTCCGTTTTGACTTTTTAATGATGGGTGAAGGCTATCATAATAATCATCACAAACATGCAAGTAGTGCAAATTTTGGTGTAAAATGGTATGAAATCGACATCACTTATCTGATTATAAAGATACTAGATGCCTTTGGTTTGATAAAGTTGAAACCAATTCCAGTGAAGGGGTAAACATCTTTATATTACTGACAGAATAGTTTCTTAAGCCATCCTTTAAATACTATTTGTTTACAAAATATTCTTACCATGTAAGCTGAGCATATGAGGAGCGTTTGGCTATTTTCTAAGGGCATTTAAACCCAAGATTCGCATGTTGTGGCACTTAACAAACCCACACCTGGTGTTGGGCTTATGCTTTAGATAGCGCGATGGCAGCATGCGGATGCCAGTAGGCTATAATGCAAATACTAGCATAGTAACTCACAAAAAAATCACCTACTAGTATAGCAGGTGATTCTGTAATCTCTAAAAATTGATTTCTAGTTAGCCTTTAAGCGATTTCATATCAATTACAAAGCGGTATTTTACATCACTTTTTAACATCCGTTCGTAGGCATTATTTATATCTTGAATATTAATTACTTCAACATCTGAAGTGATATTATGTTTTCCGCAGAAATCTAATAACTCCTGTGTTTCTGCAATTCCACCAATAAGTGATCCTGCGACCGACTTGCGGCCCATAATCAATGGTACCGTCACTAACATAGGGTCTAACGGCCCCAAATATCCAACAACAACCAAAGTGCCATTCACGCTTAATGTACCCACATACGCGTTTAAATCATGGGCATAAGGAACCGTATCGATAATTAAATCGAAACTCCCAATAGCCTTTTCCATTTGAGCTTCGTCTGTAGATATAATAACCTCGTCGGCTCCTAATACTTTGGCGTCTTCAATTTTACCGGTCGATCTTGAAAACAAGGTTACATGTGCACCTAATGCATGTGCTAATTTAATAGCCATATGTCCTAATCCACCAAGACCCACTACTGCTACCTTACTACCTTTACCAACCTTCCAGTGTCTCAATGGTGACCAAGTTGTGATACCCGCGCACAATACTGGTGCAATACCTGCCTGATCTAGATTTTCAGGAACTCGTAATACAAATTCTTGATCTACTACGATCGTTTCTGAATAACCCCCGTGTGTCGTGGTATCCAAATGCTTATCGTAACCACCGTAGGTTCCCACCCATTCTGGACAATATTGTTCTAAGTCGGCTTTACAGCTATCACAGGTTTTACAAGAATCCACTAAACATCCCACTGCCACCAAGTCGCCTACTTTATACTTTGATACTCCAGCTCCGACTTTGGTTACTCTACCCACAATTTCGTGACCTGGCACCACCGGGTATTGAGTCATACCCCAATCATTACGAGCAAAATGCAAATCTGAATGGCAGACACCACAAAATAGAATATCGATCTCTACGTCTTTTGCTGTGACTTCTCTCCTATTGATGTCAAATTGTTTTAAATCTGCCTCCACAGACTCCGTTCCATAGGCTTTTATACTTGTTACATTCATAGTGATTTTTTTTTAGTTTGTCCAATTCCTAAATATATTCATATTAAATTAGTTGTGAATACGAATTCAAATATTTGTGATGAAATTAGCAGACCTGCCTATACCCGTGACCTTTAGACTGGAATACGGGTATATGATTCTCTGCGATTAAATTTCAAAACACTTGTTGCCTAGACTAAGTTTCAACGAAACTTTTGAGCACCTAAAGTATTATGTCAATTAGATGCAATTTCGGTCAATGTGCCACAAAAATTTATGAAACTACAAAAGAAACTAATCACAATAATGGCTATAATTAATACGGGTTTTAGTTCTCCTCTTATTTCTTACTAAAAAATAAGAACTACTTTATTAAGAG
>JBLHXM010000105.1:0-10969 GCA_047630395.1 Dokdonia sp. | reverse complement strand
CCATAACTCTGTTCAAATTGGTGCGCGACTTCCTTTGCAATAAGAGGAAATAATCCATCAATTAGCAGGGGTTCTAATTGTTGATTGAGGAATGGCGTATAAAGAGATTCCAATGCGTTGTGAACAATTGTACCCATGGTATTTGCCGCTACCGTTTCTTCCACATTATCCGATTCGTTGATGCGAAGCACATACTTATAGTAAAAATCTAATGGATTCCTAATGTAAGTAGCCAAGGAAGAAGGAGAGAATCCACTTTTACCAATAGCTTGTAATCGTTCTAATATTTCTGGTGTTTTTATAACTTTCTTCTGTGATTTTGGAGCGACCTCAAAACTTGGCGCGGCGAGCGTCGTCTGTATATCATGCGGACCTTCAACGTCCATTTGTAGTATAAATCTACTTTTTTCGGTGCTTCCTAAACCATCTGAATTGGTAGTGTAAAGTAGGTGAACCTTTTTGGCACGGTGAAGGAGGCGATAGAAGTGATACGTGTATACTGCATCTTTTTCCTTATATGTAGGGAGTTGATAACTGATTTTAACATCATAAGGAATAAAAGAATTCGTACTCTTACCCGCGGGTAAAATTCCTTCATTGACCGAAGTCAAAATTACATTTTCAAAATCCAGTACACGAGTCTCTAACATGCCCATGATTTGTAATCCTTTATGTGGATCTCCTCTCAGGTCTAAGGTTTCAGAGCCAAGCACGTCCAAATAGAAGCGCCACAATGTCGAAACATCTGCAATGAAGGCATAGGTGTCATTTAGGGCTTTAAGCTTATTAAAGGCTCTATTGAAGCCAAATAGATATTCGAAAGCAAGGATATGACCTTTGGGATCTTTTTGAAAAGATGTTTTTATCTGATCGATACATCTCAGCGTCAGTGTAATTGCAAGGGTGGGGTCATTATTCCATGATTGAAATAGGATCTCTAAGTGACTTTCGGGACAATGGGCCTGCAGCAGTTGCTTGAGTACTTCATGCGACAAGTATACATGGTTTTCGCGAGCAATGGTTTCGAGAATTTGCTGTGCGCCTTCCCCTAAAATGGGATACAATACTTGATGCTGGAGCAGTGCAATTACATGTTTGTAGTAAAAGCCAAGAGCTGTTTCCTTTTTGTGAAGTAAAAACAGTGCGTCGAAGAATGAAGCCAGTGGGGTTTGACCAAGGGGTACACCCATGGTAATATTGACAGCATTAATGTTTTCTGGTAATGCATTGAGAATGGGAAGAAGTAGTGACTCATCACTCAAAATAAGGGCAGTCTTATGGAGTGCTTCTTCGGAAAGATCGGACAGAAGGCTTCCTACGTATTTGGCTTGGGCGACAGGTTGGCCAATGGCTGTAACCTGAATGTCCTTGGAACTTGTGTATTGTTTTCCAATCCACTCAAAAGGATGGTTTTTATAATAGGGCCAAGTTTCTCGATAGTGCCTCATAAACATCCCAGCTTCATGCTTTGGATTGTCTAAAAACCATGCATCCACATCCCAATAGGTTTTGGTGTTTCCAGTGGCTAATAATGCTTGAATAATTTGTTGTTCGGCAGTATTGAGTGCATTGAACCCAAAGAAGACGTGCTGTTGCTTAGGATTATTTTGGATATAAAACTCAATATCTTCAGCGGCTTTCCGATAGATGAGCCCTTGATGGCCTTTATGCTGTGATTGTAAACGTTGAGAGAATGCCTCGTAATAGGCGGGAAGGCTTTTCCAAAAAGCGAGATAGGTGTCAATAAGTTCAGTGGACTGCGCTTCTTTGGACCAATGATTGAGTTCCTGAATCGCGTTTAGGTAGTCAAAACATTGACGATGGTCCACAAGGAATCGATCGATCTCATTGAAGTCGTGGAGGACGGTTTGGGCCCAACCATAAAAAACGGCAAAGGATTCTCGTTGTTCTGCTGCTGTGGAAGAACGATAGACATCATAGAGTGTAAATAATTGCTCTGTTTGATCTATTGCTTTGAGGCCAGAAATGTGCTCAATAAATTCTTCAATGCTGTAGATGGAGGGCGCAAAAATGGTTTTTTTTAGCTTTCGCGAAAGCGTATTTCTAAAAACGCCACCGGCCCGTTTACTAGGAACGATGATCATTAAATCTGAGAGATTTTGATCATCTAAGATTAGGGCATCAACAACTTCCGAAATAAAGGTTTGCATATCCCTAAAAATAAAAAACGCCTCGATGAATCGAGGCGTTTTTTGTAATTATTTTAAAGTATCTCTTATTCGTCTAAAAGAGATAATTGTACACGTCTGTTTTCTTGACGTCCAGCATTCGTTTTGTTAGAAGCTACTGGCATAGTTTCGCCAAATCCTTTAGATTCTAAACGGTTAGCTGCGATTCCTTTACCAGCAAGGTAACTCATTACAGCACCAGCTCTTTCGTTTGAAAGATTTAGGTTGTACTCACTAGGACCTCTACTATCAGTGTGTCCTTCAATTAGGAAACGAGCAGTAGGATATTCGTTCATAATGTCTGCAACATTATCAAGCGTAGGATGAGATTCAGAACGTAAAGTCGATTTGTTAAAATCAAACAATACAGACTTGAATTCTAAGTTAAGAGCAACGAGAACTTCAACAGAAACTTCAGGACATCCATTGTTTGCAACAGTTCCTGCAACCTCTGGACATTCATCATCTTTGTCTAAAACACCGTCACCGTCTTTATCTTGGTAAGGACATCCGTTGTTTGCGCGAGGACCAGCCTCGTTTGGACAAGCATCGTCGCTATCTTTGATTCCGTCACCATCAGCATCTGGACAACCTCCAAGAGAAGCAAGACCAGCTACAGTAGGACAAGCATCTTGAGGATCAGGTATTCCGTCACCATCAGTATCAGGACATCCGTCAAACTCAGCTAAACCAGCTGTAGTAGGACAAGCGTCTTTAGAATCTTGGATTCCGTCACCGTCAGTATCAGGACATCCGTTAAACTCAGGAAGACCTGGAGTTTCTGGACATTCATCATCGTTGTCATAAACTCCGTCACCATCAGTGTCTTTTCCACCGAATACGAAACCTACAGAAGCAGTGTGTTGGAAGTGCTTAGTACCATCATCCTCAAAAGCATGCTTGTAGTTAGAATTCAATCCAATGTTGAATTGTTCTCCTAACCAAAAACGCATACCTGCTTGAGCATTTGCTGTACCGAAACCAAGGTTTCCACCAGTCGTTGCACTTTCTAACCAAGTATAACCAGCTCCAACCCCTAAGTAAGGATCAAACCATCCACCTTCTCCGAAAAGAACGTCTCTAAGGCTATATGTTATAGCAGCATCAGCACCGAAATATTGTAAAGCATTTACTGGACGAGTGTCACCAATCTTATCGATTTGATTGATAGAACCAGTTACCCCTACTACAAATCCGTCACCCACGTATCGTGAAACACTTATTGTAGAAACTGAAGGTAAAATACTGTAATGATCGTTGAGGTTGAAATACTCATCGAATGTATCACCACGAAGTCCTGGAACTGCGTCTCCGGTTGGGTAAGTGTCTACGGCATTGATACCGAAGCTAACCGCCCATTTGTTATTCTCGTCTTGCGCGTTCACAGAGCTAAGTCCGAAAACTAGAAGCGAAGCGACTAAAAATGTGCTAAGATGTTTCATTTGTTTATGCTTATTTTAAGTGTTAATTAACTGCAAAAGTAAGTTGTTAACTTTTATCAACAAAGATAAAAGTACTAAAATTTTCTGAATCGGCAAGCGTGGTAATCACTAGTGCCAACTAAATAACCCCCAGTGCTTTGCCTACCTTGATGAAGGCTTCTATTGCCTTGTCTAAATGTTCAATTTCATGGGCCGCACTCAACTGGACACGAATTCTTGCTTTGTCTTTGGGCACAACGGGGAAGAAAAAACCAATTACATAGATTCCTTCGTCTAATAAGGCGTCTGCCATCTGCTGGCTGAGCTTAGCATCGTATAACATTACAGGAACGATTGCGGAATCTCCATCAATGATGTCAAAACCAGCAGCTTTCATACCTTTTTTGAAGTAGTTGGTGTTCAATTCCAGTTTGTCTCTCAGGGAGGTATCTGTAGCAAGCATTTCAAAGACCTTAATAGAGGCTCCAACAATAGCGGGTGCAAGAGAGTTTGAAAATAAATAAGGTCTAGATCGTTGTCTTAATAATTCTATGATCTCTTTTTTCCCTGTTGTATATCCACCCATCGCACCGCCTAAGGCTTTACCAAGGGTGCCTGTGATAATATCGATACGCCCCATAACTCCTTTTTCTTCAAGAGTACCGCGCCCTGTCGCTCCAAGATACCCTGCCGCATGGCATTCATCTATCATCACTAAAGCATCATAGGCATCTGCCAAATCACAGATTTTATCTAATGGAGCCACAAGACCATCCATAGAGAATACACCGTCTGTCACAATAATTTTAAAACGCGCTCCATTTTCATTGGCCTGCTGTAATTGAAGCTCCAAATCAGCCATATCGTTATTTTGATACCTGTAACGCGCAGCTTTACATAAACGCACACCATCAATAATAGAGGCATGATTTAAAGAATCGGAGATGATGGCATCTTCTTTTCCTAATAATGGCTCAAAAACACCACCATTAGCATCAAAGGCGGCCGCATATAATATAGTGTCTTCTGTACTATAGAATTCGGCAATTTTTTCTTCAAGGGTTTTATGAATGTCTTGAGTACCGCAAATAAAACGTACTGAGCTCATTCCAAAACCATGCGTGTCCATAGCGTCTTTAGCGGCTTGAATCACCTCAGCATTTGCGGAAAGCCCTAAATAGTTGTTGGCGCAAAAATTAATTACTTCCTCACCTGTTGAAATTTTAATAACCGCATCTTGAGGAGACGTAATAATGCGCTCTTTCTTATATAAACCCGCTTCTTTAATATCTGCAAGTTCGTTTTGTAAATGTTGTTGTATGGCTCCGTACATAATAATTGAATTTGTGCAAAGGTATATTTTTTAGACGTTCAGTACCGTAATTTCAGTGTTTACATATACTAATTTTCGTATCGGATTGTCATAACCCATAGCGCTCAACACTTTTGTATATCTGTCTAGTTGAAATTCATGATTCTCTTGTGGGATTCCTGTTTTGTAATCTATAATAGTCATCATCCCTGAAGGTGTTATTTCTAAGCGATCTGGAATGTGGGTGTCTCCATCAGCCGAAAGGATGGGGCGTTCATTATACACTGTATTTTCAGAGGTGTAAAGCTCCTTCAGCTCCGAATGATTCATAATACTAGCCAGAACGGCCGTTACTTCCGTTGCGTCTTCTTGTGTAATGAGACCTTCTTGTATCGCTTGATCAATAACCTGCTCTCTTTGATCTCTGTATTGGATTCTTCCCATGAGTTCATGAATTAAATTTCCATAAGAAATAGCGTCTTGCCGCTTTTCATCCCACAAAAAGGCAGCTTTAGTAATCAGCTGAATTTTGTGATCCTCTTTTGCAGAGCTAATAAAAGGAATGTCCTGGACGATGGTTGGAATGGATTGGGGTGTCTGGAAACCATTGGAAGTACCCCAGCTATACGTCTGATCTTCATCGACCCAAAGATCATTCTGAAGTAGATAGTGCTCAAAAAGTTGACCGTAGTATTGAGGTTTACTCTTGTTTTTGCTTTCGCGAAAGCGTGAGATTACATACAACCGTTCCACAGCTCGGGTGAGGGCTACGTACAACACATTGATCGCGTCAAATTGTTGTTGCCCCTGACGTTCATCGTATAATTGGATGCCTTGCGCACCCATATCTGATAATCCTTGCTTGTGAGGAAACATGAGTTGTTCAAAACCTCCAAATTCTGATGGATCCGTGGGTAACCAATGATGCTCATCATGATTTGGATTTATTTTTGAATCGGCGTATGGGAAAATAACAATAGGAAATTCGAGCCCCTTAGATTTGTGAATACTCATAATCTGTACGGCATCTTGTCGAGCCGTAGCCTTAACACTTAGGGAATCTTTCTTTTCTTCAAAATAAGCAATGAAGCCAGAAAGACCAGAACTATTCTTTTGAGTAAATTCAAAAACGGCATCGAGATACCCTATTAAAAAAGCATCTCCTTCTTTGTCTAAATGCAACGCGCGGATGAGGTACTCAATACCTTCATACAAGGGCAATTCATTAAAAACGTGCATTGAAAAATCAACGTTATAGTCGGTTGCCAACATTTCAAACATAGCCAAAGTAGGGGCATGCACCCAACGAGCAATGAAGTGATGTGGATCGTGTAACTCAAATCGTTCCGCGAGATACTCCAAGACCGTAATCATAGTTTCTGGACGATTGGGAAGAGCGATCCCCATTAAGAAGGCATGCACAAAGTGAACTACGGGAGCGCTACTTAGTAGTAGACTTTCTGCAGAGACCACTCTGATGTGCTGCTCAGCCAGATATTGCGCAATGGCTGCGCCATCACTGTTTTTTCGAGTGAGAATACAGATGTTTTCTAAGGGAATACCTTGTTGCGAGACGTCATTTATAATGTGTAGTATTTTGTCAAGGTATAAGGGTTCTATTTCCTCATTGGTTTTTCCAGACACAAAGCTGAGTGATACGAGTCCTCCTTTTCTAAAATTGGTTTTTTGATTATTGTCTGATGCATAGATATCCTTGTAGCTATCTATGGTGAACTCTTGAGCTAAGAATGAAAAGAAGTTATTATTAAAAAGAATGATCTCTTCATAACTGCGCCAATTAGTGTCCAAGGGTTGGACCTCCACATCAGGAATTGAAAAAGGGGCGTTTTTTTGACTCAAGGTTATAAATTGTTCGGCTTCACCACCTCTCCATCGATAAATTGCCTGCTTAGGATCTCCAACAAGGAGAAGGCTATTGATCACTGTGTCTTGGGATTCACTTTCGATAGCACTGGCAATGAGCGGAGTTAGATTCTCCCATTGCATAATTGAGGTATCTTGAAATTCGTCTATGAAATAGTTAGAATACCTTTCCCCTAGGCGTTCATAAATAAAGGCCGCCGGTTGATCTTTTAAATAGGTATAGATATGTTTATTAAAGTCGGAAATGAGCAAAAGATTCTCTTCCTCCTTAATGATTTCTAGTTCTTGATGTATGAGGTGAAGGACAGAAAGGGGGGTTAGTTTTTTATAAAATTCGCTAAACTTTGTATAGGTCAACCAACCATTTTTTGTGGTTGTAAACGCTGAGACTAACAGAGGCTTAAGTTGGTCGATACTCTCTTTGATATTTTCTTTGGCGGTCTTTGTATAAAAGGAATACCCTTCGATATCCTGCTTCCAACCAGCCTTAAAATCAATGTTTGCAGGGTCAGCGGCCAGCTTTATAAGATGATCATAAAAACTTCCTCTGCTGAAGTTCATCCGCTCAAGTCCGAGGTCGTGCACTTTTTCTAGGAGTTGGGAAGCTATTTGTTTCATTTCCTTTTCCAGGGCATTCATTTTCTGTTTAAGGAGTTCTTTAAGGGCCTTAAATTCGCTAAGGGATTTTGTGCTCAGTCTGGCGATGGCCTCTCTGTCTTGTTCTTTAGTGAGGAGGGAAGCAATGTTATTCAGATCAAATGAAATGTCCCAACTTTTATCATCATCTGCCTTTTCTAATGCAAAATCAATCAAGGTATTTGTAATGTCCTCGTCTGTGCCGGCTTTTTCAATTAATGCATCCACGGCCTTTTCATATGCCTCTTTTACTTGCAACGACACTTCAAAGTTTCCAGAAAGACCTAAATCTTTGGCAAATGTGCGTAAGATCCTATGGGTAAGGGTGTCAATGGTTACAATATCAAAGGCGGCATAATTATGTAAGATGTTTTTGAGAATTTCTTCGGAGCGTTTTGAAATTTCTAGCGGAGTGGATTGGAGCTCTTTTGCAATAGCCTCAAGCATTGTTGGATAGGGTTGTTCGGGATCTTGCGCATGGAGGATGAACGATTGCAAAGTGCTCAACACTCTTGATTTCATTTCAGCGACTGCCTTGTTTGTAAATGTAATCGCAAGCAGTTGCCTGTATTTATGCGGATTGGAACTTTGCAGTAGGATGGAGATATACGCTTTGACAAGTGTATAGGTTTTGCCAGAGCCCGCCGAGGCATTGTAGATTGTAAATGCAGAAAGTTGCCCCATGGTACTAAGATAAAAAAGCTACTCGATTTCGAGTAGCTTTTTCAAACCTAAAAAAAACTTAACTTATAATTAACCACATCTTTTACCCTTAAAATGATGAGTTGTTATTAAGTAGACTGTTTTTTATAGGAATGGTTGCGTACTAATTTGATTAATTTAAATCCGCAGCCTGAATAGACCATGAAATATAATTATCTGCTGAAGGTCTAGAGCGATCTCCATAAATGACATATATTTCTTGACTGTAAACAGTCATTGCGTGTACAGATGAAAAAGCATCTGTGTCATCTAGATTATGACTTATTTCTGTAAAAGTATCGTCTAAGATATTGTAAACGCCGAAGAAGATATCTTCATTTATAATAGCGTCAGTTGAGTCGTAATCTTTGGTTTGTCCAGCAACATATATGAGGTTTTCGAACCTTGATGCATAGCTATTATAAAGTGCGACGGGTAATTCAAATGTGTCGAACTGGTTTGTAGAAAAATCGTAAATAAAAGAAGTCGTTCCTGCTTGGGTAGCAACAAACTCTTGTCTACCCCCAAAAACGTATAATTTGTTCTGTACAATTTCTGTATCTGCATGCACTCTTGGAGAAGGTAAGGTTGCAATATCCTCAAGTGTATTTGTTGCACGATTAAATTTACGAATGGTATTCGCAGGAATATCTAGATCACCTCCAGTAATATATATATCATTATTAAGAGAAGCAGCGCCAAACCTTGAAAGATTACTGGTAATTCCATTCCCTGTTTCTTGAGGATCCCCACTGATGTCTAAATCGTAGGTATACACAAGGCGTCCACCAATGATGACAACTTCATTATTTATTACCGTGATGCGTTTTGTAAAAAAATCTCCAGTAGACGGTATGTAATTATTTTCGTTTTGCGCTAAGGTATTGAGATCTATTCGAACCGTTCTGTGGTTGAGTGGCACGACAGCGTTTTGTTCTCTATTAGCAAAGTATAAACTGTTATTAGTATAAGACCCGATGAAACCTACATTACCATCTCCTCCAATGGCGCTAGAGAGGATCTCTGTAACTTGCGAAAAAGCGAGACCTCCACTTGGGGGGCTTGCATAATCAGAAGAAACTTTTGTCGTAAGAGTGACATCGATGGTTTCTCCTGATGAACGATTGTCAAAAAATAAGGACCCTGTGATTGTGTTTTCATCAACAACAATAAAGGTTAGGCGTCCATTTAAACCTGTGAGTTCTGAGCTGCTGCCTGGGTTAAAAGAAAAGGAAGAATTCTCAGGAGCTTTATAAAAATCAAGTAAGGTCTCTTGGCTATTTGTCCCCTCTACCCAAATTTCATTGCCTTGGCGCCATTCAAGGCTGCCGTTTGTTCTCGTTCCAGAAAATAGGAACTCATCATCAAGAACATTAAAGTTGTTGGAAATATCAAAAGATCCAGAACTGTTGTTCAGGGTCGCTTGAGCGATGCGCCAGGTTTTTTCAGTCCCACTGGTTAGCGTAAGTGTCGTCTCATCTTGCGCTTCGTTTAAGGTTCCGTCAGAAGAACCATCATCGGTCATTCCCCCATCGTCATCTGTGGTTTCTAAAGGGTCTTCAGGTTTGTCGTCGTCACCACAGCTCTGAATGAGTAGAGATACAGCAAATAATAAATAAATTAAGTGCTTGTTTTTCGTTAGAGGTAAGGGTGTGTTACTTTGAGTATATGTAAAATACCCAATATGGGGTATTTTAGGATTCGACTCTGTTTTAGAAACAATGTGATCATATTAACCTAAGTTTTTAAGTGCATTTTGTAACTTTGTTATCAATTAATTATTAATTAAAATCAAAATCTATGTCATTCGAATTACCAAAATTAGCTTATGCACTTGATGCATTGGAGCCACACATAGATGCTCGTACCATGGAAATTCACCACGGGAAGCATCACGCAGGATATACTTCAAAATTGAATGCAGCGATAGAGGGAACTGATCTTCAAGGAAAGACTATTGAGAATATATTGATCAACCTAGACATGTCTAATAAAGGTGTCCGTAACAATGGAGGAGGTTTTTATAATCATAGATTGTTTTGGGAAGTAATGTCTCCCGATGGAGGAGGTGAGCCAACAGGAGAACTTGCAGCCGCTATCAATGACACATACGAAACATTTGAAGCGTTTAAGGATGCTTTTTCTGCAGCAGCTGGTGGACAGTTTGGTTCAGGTTGGGCTTGGTTATGTGTGCATGAAGGTGGTAAAGTAGAAGTATGTTCAACACCAAATCAAGACAATCCTTTGATGCCTAAAGTGGGTTGTGGAGGAATGCCAATATTAGGGCTTGATGTCTGGGAACATGCTTACTATTTGAATTATCAAAATAGACGCCCAGATTATGTAAACGCTTTTTTCAATGTTATTAATTGGACCAAAGTAAGCGCTTTATACGCTCAGAATAAATAATTGGTGCTCATGCCAAAACTATAATGCCACTCGAGAGAGTGGCTTTTTTTATGCTTTCGCGAAAGCAATAATGACGCTAGTTAAAACTGAATTTAGAAGCAGTGGTTTTTAACTATAAAGGTTCATTTTCTTAAAAAGAGACGAGTAGATCGATAAAGTATCCCTCACCCTTGAGGGTTGGAGAAAACAAAGGCGGAAAAATCCTAGAGTTAATGAGAAACGGTTCGCAATAAGAATCGTGCTATCGTGTTAAAGGATGACAATGCTCATTCCCTGATATAGTTGTGGCTTATTGTAAGGGGAAAGATCCTAGAGTTAATGAGAAACGGTTCGCAATAAGAATAAATACTATTTTATCAATAGTGCGATGCTCACCACCCCTTGGATTTGGGGCATAAAAAAAGGCGGAAAGATCC
>JBLHXM010000104.1:0-11308 GCA_047630395.1 Dokdonia sp. | reverse complement strand
GTGAAACTATATTCTGGAACTTTACCAATGGCACCTTTAAAAAAGGCTCTAATTATCTTCAGATCAGCATCAACATCGCCAGACGGATACAAAGGTTTGGAAATGCGGTGTTCCTTCCTTCCAAAATCAAAAGCAACCATGATAATAGGAACTTTTGCCTCCATTGCAATAAAATAGAAACCTGTTTTTAACTTGTCAACCTTCTTACGTGTTCCCTCGGGTGCAAGGGTCAAACGAAACTCTTTTTTATCATCAAAAACTTGAGCGATGGATTTTACTTTATCCTGACCCGCAGTTCTATCAATGGGAGCACCTCCCATAGCTCTAAAGAAAATACCCATTGGAAACTTGAACAGTTCTTTTTTTCCAACGAACCCTATTTTGACACCTAAAGCATTCCGAAGAAGAATTCCCATATAGAAATCATGCCAACTGGTATGAGGCACAGCTATAACAACACATTTCTTTACCGTTTCCGTGGAAAAGTCTCCAATAGCCCTCCAGCCTAAAACCTTTGTATACACCCAGCGAAGAATTCCCATAATTATTGATTGGCTTTAATGAGTTGCAATGCCTTTTCTAGATCTTCAGGAGTATCGATACCTACGGCACTATTCTCAGAACGCACCATTTTAATCTTCTTTCCATACTCCAAAAACCGAATTCCTTCTATTTTTTCAGCGGCCTCCAAAGGGCCCATCGGAAGGATAGAAAAATCGATGATCGCTTGTTTGCGAAAAGCATAAATCCCTTTATGCTTATAAGTAGTTAGCACCACGCTTTGATCTCTCAGAAAAGGAATAGGAGATCGTGAAAAATACAATACACAATCCTGTTGATCTACAATTACCTTTACATGATTGGGGTTTATAATATCTTCTTCCGTATATAAGGGAGTCATCACACTAGCCAAATCAATGTAAGCAGCATCATTACCATAAAATACATCGATCAGAGGTTTGAGATCCTCTCTCGTTGTGAAAGGCTCATCACCTTGTACGTTTACAACAATATCCACATCTAAACCTGCTACTGCCTCTGCAATACGATCCGAACCACATTCGTGTTCGCCTTTGCTCATGATGGCCTGTCCTCCTGACTTGTTAATCACCTCATAAATTACCTCACTATCTGTGACCACATACACCGCATCAAACAACGCGGTAGCGACCGTACTTTCATAGGTACGCTCAATAACTGTTTTGCCACCTAGATCCTTCATCAACTTTCCAGGAAAACGGGAAGCTGCATAACGTGCAGGAATCATGGCAATGATTTTTAACGGGGTAACACTCATAAAAAAGAGATCAAAGGTTTAAAAACATCATGTCTTAGTAAACAAAAATACTACTTCTCTTTGGAATTATGAACGTCCTAAACCTTTCATAAGCTTCCAGATTCCACCCAGAACAAGCAGCACAAGAATTGCTGCCAAAATAGGTGAAAAAATACTTACAGTAGCTACGGTAACTGCCGCCCCTGTTTCGGTGGCTGCCAGTAAAGGATTTGCCAGCCCCCCAGTAGTGACGGTTGAAGTAAGTCGGCCAGCACTTGTAGTTCCTGAAATCGCTGCTGCTGTACCACCACCCGCGATAATAGCCAATGCCCATGTAAACACAGGATTCATATCTCCCATTGTGGCTACCATTATAAGAGTTCCTGCAACAGCCGCCAATGGTATTGCAGCCGTATCTAATAGATTGTCGAACCACGGAATAAAATAGGCAAATACCTCAAAAACAGTGGCTGCACCCAATAACAGTAGAGCTGTTGTGCTACCCATCCACATCCAATTTTCACTTACAGGAAACCAACCGAAGTGGGCCGATAAACTCAAAACGAAAAGGGGGATAAATACACGAAACCCAGCTGCCGCAGCCAAGCTGAATCCTAAAATAATACTTATGATTAAATCTACAGACATTTTATATTTCTATAAACGCTTTCGCGAAAGCAAAAAAAGGAACTACTGATCTACGTAAACGGCTAATCTTCTACAAACATATCATCCTTGAAACCAATCAAATACAATTTATTTTTAGCACGTGTCATGGCGGTATATAACCACCGTAAATAATCCCGATTCATACCCTCAGGCAAATAAGGTTGTTCTATAAAAATGGTATCCCACTGCCCTCCTTGTGACTTATGACAGGTAATCGCATATGAAAATTTAACTTGTAGAGCGTTGAAAAACTTATTCCCTTTGATCTTTAAGAAACGCTTATAGTTGGCTTTTTCATCTGCATAGTCTTGCTGCACTTCTTTATAAAGCCGATCTCCATCTTCATAAGAAAGTGAAGGTGTTTCCATCGTAAGAACGTCCAGCATAACCACGGTATCCAAAGCTTTCATAGATGGGTAATCGACCATTTCAACCTTCACCTCAGCAAAACGAAAGCCATACAACTCCTTAATCGCATAAATTTCTAGTATCCGCACAATGTCACCGTTGGCGATAAAACCAGCGTCACTTTTTGCATCTAACCAAAAGTAATTGTTCTTCACAACCATTAAATGATCTCCAGCAGAGATTTCTTCTTCCTGAAATAAAATGCGTTGCCGAATCTGCTGATTATATAAATTAGCACGTTTATTTGAACGGACGATAATGGCCGTCTCTTCTTTTCCTGCCTGATCATAACTATCCGTAATGGCATCCATGATTTCATGGCCGTCGACCAAACGGATGATATCTGTATGTCCTTGAATGTTGAATTTGAAGTCTTCATAAAAACCGTCTGACAAAAACTCTCGTATGGTTGTTGCATTTGATAAAATCCCACTGTCTGCAGCCTGTCGCACCACTTCATCCAGAAGCATTTGATCCACCTCTTTATTATATTGCAAAGAGAGTACCTTGCTATCTAGCGCAGGTGACACATCTAACTTCACCGGCGGTAACTGGGCGTCGTCCCCGATAAGTAATAACTTGCATTGATGACCAGAATACACAAACTGCATCATATCATCTAGTAAAGATCCATTTTCAAAAAGTTTAGAATCACTCACTCTATCCGATATCATTGAGGCTTCATCCACAATAAATAAACAGCGTCTATGCTTGTTGGGTTGTAAAATGAAAGAGATACCTCCCCCTTTTTCTTTTTTAGGAAAATAAATTTTTCGGTGAATGGTAAACGCTTCCCTATTACTGTAATTACTGATTACCTTGGCAGCTCTACCTGTAGGAGCCATAAGCACTGAGGAGAACTGCGCTTGCCATAAATTTTTAACTAAAGCCCCTATAACGGTTGTTTTTCCGGTTCCAGCGAATCCTTTTAGGAGAAAAACACGGTTAAAATCGGCGTCAAAAAGGTAGTGGCTTAATTGTTGTAGCAGTATATCTTGCTTAGTTGTAGGGATATGCGGAAAATCTTCCTTAAGTTTTCGATAAAAAGCAGGAGCGTCTTTAATCATTGAAGTCTATTAATGGTCGATAAAGATAGGAAAGGAAAATTGCGCTCAATCCTTTTACGAATAAAAAAAAATTGTAGATTTGCGCGTATACGTAACTAACTTTTAAAACTTCTGTTAATGAAACTTTTGATACAACTTGTACTTTGGGTGATTATTGCTACTCTCGGTTATTTATTATTCAACGCTATCTATGGAGAAGTAAAGTTCAATGAGGTAAAAGAAAAACGCTATTTAGCAGCCATCGAAAATCTCAAGGATATTCGCGTTGCTCAGCTTGCCCATAAAACAGTAACTGGAAAATACGAAGGTGACTTTGATAAGTTAGTTCGTTTTATTGACACCGCTCAATTTACCCTAACACAACGTCGTGACTCTACGATTCGTGATGAGGAACGTTCTGAACAATTACAAATTGATATGATGAAAGATATTGTAATCGTCGACACACTTGGATATAAATCTGTAAAAGATTCTCTATACAAGGCAGTTGGAACGAAAACAAGTGACCGTTACAAAACAATGATAAACGTTCCTGCAGCAGGAACAGATGCTGTTTTTGAAATGAATGCTGGTTTTATTACCAAAAACAACCTTCAAATACCGGTTTTTGAAGCAAGAGTGTCGAAGGCTACCTTATTATTTGATCAGAAAAATGATTACTTAATTAAAGAGAAACAAGTGGTTTCTGTAGATGCAGTAAATGGGACACACCTAACGGTAGGTTCTATGGTTGATATTAACACAAACGGTAACTGGCCAAAGAGTTACGGTGCAAATGACGAGTAAACAAGAACAAACACAATACCTTATGAGATTGTCCATCCAAGTACGCTTAGATGGACTTTCTTTTTTTACGCAGAATAATGAAGGTGCCGTTATCGACTATGCCTCTTTTGCCTTTCGGCGAAAAGTAGATCCCGCTGGACTCCTCACAGAAATTCAACTCATTGTTAACGAGAACCCTCTACTACAGGCCTCGTACAAAAAGGTAAGTGTTATTTATGTCAACAATCTTTTCACTTTAGTTCCCCTCGCACTTTTTGACGAGTCCAAACTTACAGACTACCTCAAGTTCAATACAAAGATGTTACAAACCGATTTTGTAACCTTTGATCATATTGGCACTCACGAGATCGTGAATGTATATATTCCGTATGCAAATGTGAACAATTACTTCTTTGATGAATATGGTACATTCACTTATCATCACGCGCTTACTCATTTGATTAAAGACGTGCTTGACAATGCGGGGCATCAAGAACATGCTCAAATAGCAATCAATGTACATCCTCTAAGTTTTGAGATGATTGTTACTGAGCAAAAGAAATTACTTTTCGCAAATACTTTCGACTATCAAACCAAGGAAGATTTTATTTATTATGTGCTCTTTACCCTAGAACAATTAGAGCTAAACCCAGAGACTGTTCAAGTTTATTTTACCGGAACAATTGACCCAGCAGATGAAAAATATATCATCGCATATACGTACATTAGAAATGTACACCTCAAAGAAACCAGCACCACTCAAATACCGCTGAGTGATTACCTCTTAAGTACTTTATTATGACACGCATCATCTCAGGAAAACACAAAGGAAGGGTTATCAGGGCCCCTAAGAAACTCCCGGTGCGCCCTACTACAGATATGGCCAAGGAAGCACTTTTCAATATTTTACGCCACAATTTTCATTTTAGCGGAGTTAGAGCATTGGATTTATTTGCAGGAACTGGCAATATAAGCTACGAATTGGGCTCAAGGTCCTGTCCCGATATCACTTCCGTAGATGCTGATCATGGCTGTATACGATTTATCAATCAAACGGCTAGTGAATTTGATTTCCCCATTCATGCCATCAAAAGTGACGTCTATAAATTTCTGAAAAGAGGAAGTCAGCAACCCTATGACATCATCTTTGCCGATCCGCCTTACGATTTTAGTACTGCAGATTTTGCGCGTGTTGCTGAATTATGTTTTGAACATCAACTTTTGTCTCCAGAAGGCATTTTGGTGATTGAGCATAGTAAACAAACAAAATTAGATCAGGTAATCCATCATGACAACACACGTCATTATGGAGGAAATGCATTTAGTTTCTTTAGTCTTCCTGAGGCAGATGATAGTGAAGAATAGATCTTAACTCTTTGGAAGTATGCTTTCGCGAAAGCAGAATAAAAAAAATCACCACATTTAATTAAATGCGGTGATTGTAATATACAAACCTATAAGCCGGATTCTGTATCTCTACATGTAGAGACTCTTATCATTTATCTGGACGACACATTACTGAGCCATTCTAGCTGCCTACCCTCCCACAACGCACGGGTCGTACTTAACTGTGGGTATACTTGACATTGCACCGCATAGAGTTTACCTGGTTTCACTACAGCATTATCTGTACATTCTTTCTGTTGCACTGGTCCTTATCTTTCGACAGACGGGCGTTACCCGCTATGCTACCCTAAGGTGTCCGGACTTTCCTCCATTCGTATAAAACGAACAGCGATAAGACGGTTTGCACTGCAAAGATAGCTCATACGTCACTTAAGAGAGCAATGAAACGGCTCCATAATCGCTCCTAATTCCCATGGTACCCATAGCCTATTCAATTACCGCTATTCACAAAAGGGTTTAACACTTAAAGTGATTGTAAATGAATCTGATCTAGCTGCCCTTTAGGCACTAGTAATTATTTAATGAACTAAGTTCCATTTTAGCATGATTATACTCACGAATCATATCCCTTACAATCTGCGCCGCAGGTAATATATCATTAATCAATCCTGAGATCTGTCCGATTTCTAATTCTCCTTCAATCAAATCTCCTTCAAACATGCCTTTTTTTGCGCGTGCCCTCCCTAATAATTCTTTGAGCTGTTCTGGTGAAGGTCCTGTGGAATAAAGTTGAGCAACATCATTGTAAAATTTATTCTTAATCAATCGCACTGGGGCAAGCTCTTTTAGTGTCAGTGCAGTGTCTCCTTCTTTAGCATCTATAATTACCTGCTTAAAGGCTGCATGAGCACTAGACTCTTGGCTCGCTGCAAAACGACTCCCCACTTGCACTCCGTCTGCTCCTAATACCATCGCAGCGAGCATACCTCGACCCGTGGCAATACCGCCAGCTGCGATCAAAGGAACTTTTATTTGAGCCTTCACCATTGGAATAAGAGTCAAGGTAGTGGTCTCCTCACGCCCATTATGTCCTCCAGCTTCAAAACCTTCAGCCACCACCGCATCTACTCCCGCATCTTGTGCCTTCAATGCAAATTTGACACTACTAACTACATGAACGACTTTGATTCCGTGACTTTTTAAATGGGAGGCCCATATTTTTGGGTTTCCCGCACTCGTAAAAACAATCGGGACTTTTTCATCCACAATGGTTTTCATATGTTCTTCAATATTGGGGTATATCATCGGAACATTCACCCCAAAAGGCTTGTCCGTTGCTTTTTTACATTTTTGTACGTGTTCCTTCAAAACGTCAGGGTACATAGAAGCGGCTCCTATCAAGCCCAATCCTCCAGCATTACTCACAGCACTGGCGAGTCGCCAGCCACTATTCCATATCATTCCTCCTTGGATAATAGGGTATTGAATCCCGAATAACTCAGTAATTTTATTCACTATGATTTTATAATTTTAAGAGTACTTGCTTGTTCATTGCTCTCCAGTCTTGCCAAATAGATGCCATTTGCCAAATGTGATATCTCTACCCAATCCTGATCACTAGAAATACGCTGTCGCAATACCTCTTTGCCTAACATATTGTAAAGACTTAATTCAGCCCGTTCTGAGCCTTGAGGTAAGCCTACTTGAAAGCGGTCTGAGGTAGGAATGGGATAGATAGAATACGCTTCTTTCGCAAAAGCAGACTCCTCTACACTTAACAACTGGAGTAAAAGGGCACCAAAATCTGGAATACCATATCCAAATTCTGCTGTAGGGTTATCAAACGTACTACTCACTTCACGTATGAGCTGCATCATCTCTGCATTGGTTTTTTGAGGAAAAGATTGCCATATACTGGCTACAGCACCCGCCATAATGGGCGAACTAAAACTAGTGCCATTACTCGTGGTTATCGCACCACTAGCACCAATGACAGAAGCATTTTGACCTTTGGCCATGACATCAGGCTTCACCCGACCATCACTAGAAGGCCCAATACTACTAAAACTAGCATATGCACCATTTTCATCAACAGCTCCTACGGTAAAAGCTCCTACGGCATCTGCAGGTGCAGATATCATCCCTGAGCCAGAGTTCCCGGCGCTTGTTACCACTAACATTCCTTTTTCAAAGGCAGCAGTAGCACCTCTTGAAATAAAAGCGGTTTCTCCATCCATATCGTCATAGGTATAACTATAGGCGGCATTATCAAAATCTCTGTAGCCTAATGAAGTATTTATAATATCAACTCCTAAACTATCCGCACGCTCGGCGGCTTCCACCCAAAGGGCTTCTTCTAAAGGAGTTTCACTTCCTACATCTTCTGTTCTAAAACAATAGATAAACGCATCTGGACCTGTTCCTACAAATTGATCCTGAACAAAACCAGCAATATTACTTACTACCCGTGTCCCGTGATCACTGCCCGAAAAGGCAAATTCATCTTCTACTCTACCTACAAAGTCGTAACCGTTCAAAAGCTTCCCATTATCTCTAATACGAGCAAAACCGGGCTGTACGTCTACTCCAGAAAAACCAGAATCTAAAATCGCTACTATCATACCTTCTCCCGTATAATCCTGCTCATGCAGTTGATCTACGGTAAGCATACTGACTTGATTCTCTGTCGTTCCGTACACAAAGTCGATGCGTTGTGATGGATCTTGTTTTACAAACGGAAAAGCATCAATACTGCGATTTAAAGATCGATCGGCATATTGGATTTCAGTGACAAAACTAAGGTCCAACAGATCATTTATATCTTCTTCTCCACCGCGCACATAGACACAATTGAACCATTTAGACTTAGCGTATACGGTAATTCCATTTTGGTCCTTGACGTCTTCAATATAGTCCTCATTTACAGGCACATCTCTTTCGTCAATAGGGGTGTTATGCATTGCCTTACGGTCAATGGCTTCTTGTGAAAGAATACTACTTGGATTGTCAATACTGATTTGTACATTTTCCTTGTCGGCAAAATATACCCAGGCATCTTGTTGTGCACATACTCCCATAGGAAGCACAAGCAGCAGGAATAGGATCTTTTTCATAATGTAGTTTTATTGTCTAAAGTTACAAAATAACTACGGATTGCCCCTGTGCATGAATACACAGTTTCTAAGGTGACTACATGACCCTATTTAAGAGATTACACCAGAACCCACACATTCTTCTTGATGATACCAGGCTACGAATTGTCCTTCTTGTATCGCCGACTGTGGATCCTCAAACACAACAAAGAGTCCCTCGGCCGTGCGATATAACTTAGCCTTTTCCAAGGGTTGGCGATACCGAATTCTGGCTCGAACGTCCAAACTATCTCCAATGGCCAATACTAAATCCTCGCGAATCCAATGGATCTCATCAGATTTCACAAAAAGAGCGTTGCGGTATAAACCAGGATGTGATTTACCTTGTCCTGTATAAATAATATTTTCTTTAACGTCTGTCTCTATAACAAACAATGGCTCTACCATCCCTCCTACAGAAAGACCTTTGCGTTGTCCTTTGGTAAAATAATGAGCCCCCTGATGATTCCCCACGACCTTTCCATCGGTGAGTTGATAAACTGCCTTTTCAGCGAGAAGAGGTACTTCGGAGAAGGTTACTTCTGCCAGATCTAAATGTAGCGTTGCTGCAGTATCATTTGTACCTGTAAAAACAGGCACGGCTTCTTTAGCTATTTCAACAATAACACCTTCTTTCGGTTTTAATTGCTGCTGTAAAAAATCAGGCAATCGCACTTTACCAATAAAACAAAGACCCTGTGAATCTTTCTTCCCTGCCGTAACAAGTTCTTGTTTGGTAGCAATAATGCGTACTTCACTTTTCTGAAGATGACCAATAGGAAACAACGTTTTTGCCAATTGCTCCTGAGATAATTGGCACAAGAAATACGACTGATCTTTATTTGCGTCAGCGCCTGCAATAAGTTGATGGATTTCTTTTCCATCTTGTACAAAGGATTTTTTTTGACAATAGTGCCCCGTTGCCACATAATCGGCGCCAAGAGAAAGCGCAATTTTCATGAAGACATCAAATTTGATCTCTCGATTACACAATACGTCAGGATTGGGTGTACGCCCCATCTTATACTCCCGGAACATATAATTTACAATACGCTCTTTATATTCTGCACTCAGATCTACCGTTTGAAAAGGAATGCCTAACGTATCGGCTACGAGCATAGCATCATTACTATCATCTAACCAAGGACATTCGTCCGAAATGGTTACAGAATCGTCGTGCCAGTTTTTCATAAAAAGGCCTATAACATTGAAGCCCTGCTCTTTTAAAAGGTAGGCGGCTACACTACTATCAACGCCTCCACTAAGACCTACTACTACGGTTTTCATTATACTAAGTACGCTTTCGCGAAAGCGGGAAAAATCCCATTCGCTATTGAATTGCAAAATTACGGAAATAAAAAAAGGTAGCCCTTAGTCCGCCTTTTCAAAATTACCTACAACGACTAGTGCTGAACACCCAATTTATTCTGTGGATACTTTAATTCTTTGTCTAGTTTTCCATTGACAAAATACTTCCAAGTACCATGCTTTTTGTTATCCTTATACCGCCCTTCAATAAGAAGGTTTCCATCGGTATTCCATATTTTTGAATTTCCTTCAAGACGACCTTTTTGAAAAGTATACATTTTCAATTGTATGCCTTTCTCAGAAAAATGCGCATCAATTCCTTCTTCTTTTCCAAGAACAAAAGTTTGTTTTTGAGCAATTTGTCCATTGGCAAAGTAAACGGTACGCTCTCCTTCTAAAAGATCTGATTTATAGTACTCTATAGTCATTATAGTAATACCATCTGGATGAAAATACTTCCATTTCCCTTCTTTCTTTCTCCCCTTTACCTGCCCTTCAGATAATTTTGTTCCGCCCTTTCTGAAATAACTAACATCTATACGCTCACTTCCTGCCGTATATGATTTAGTTGCTGACGGTTGTTTACCACTATCCGTATCGTAGAATTTAAAAACGCCAATTTCTTGTCCATGTACAAAAGTTCCTTCATAACGAAGTTGTTTTGTGCCTTCATGAAATTTACGCCATTGTCCATTCCGGTTGCCCTGAGCATCCTTTTGATTAAAGCTTTGACTCATTAATACTTGCTGACAACCAGCAAATAAGCAAATAAAAAGAAAAAAATTACGCGTCATTTTAACTTAACATTAATATTAATATTGTTTAATCTTATTACTTTTGAATTAAACAAAAAAACATAAATCCTATTACTATGAAAAACATTTTTTCAATTACAAAGATAGCACTGATTGCTATAACGTTGTTCGGAGCGGTTTCTTGTGGAGACGACGACGACAACGGAAACATTATTGACAACAACGGCAACAACACGATCGTAGATTTTGTCAAAGGGAACGACAATTACAGTTCACTTTTGGCAGCACTCGAAAAAACGGGTCTTGATGCGACACTTGATGGTAGTGGTTCTTTTACTGTATTTGCACCAGACAATGCCGCTTTTGACACTTTCCTCAATGGAACTGCTCTAGCCGATGTTGACGATGCAGCACTGACACAGATACTACTTAATCATGTTCTTAATGTAGAACGTTTATCAACGGATCTTACTACTGGCTATGTCAAAAACCTTGCCACTGAAGTATCTTCAGGTGCAAATATCGATATGTATATCGATACGAGTGCTGGAGTAACTATCAACGGACAGTCTGCTGTTGTTA
>JBLHXM010000103.1:0-11475 GCA_047630395.1 Dokdonia sp. | reverse complement strand
GGAAGTCCCGCAGTCACAAAAACAATGCTAGACTTTTGTGTGCGTCATAACATCTATCCAACAGTAGAAGAATTTCCGATGACTCAAGTGAATGAAGCATTGAAGCATCTGGAAGATGGAAAGGCACGCTTTCGGATTGTCTTAAAAAACGACTAGAAAATACTCCTTATTTATACAGATATATAAAGCACTGACCTGAAAAGGTGGGTGCTTTTTTTATTGATTAACGTGTGCCTCTTGAAGTTCTAACACTGTTTGCTACCTTAGTAAACCTATAGGCTCATCGGTTTATCAAGATGAACATAAGTTACCGTTCGTTTCATTCAATTAACAATGAGTGTTACTAAAATACCAACCAAGCTATGAATACAACTACTCAAAGAATGTTCACACTATGGCTGCTCCTTAGTTGTTCCCTATCATTTTCACAAACGATAGTAGACAGTACTTTACTCACCATAGATCGCCAATTTTCAGGAGAATTTAGCCAAGATTATGAGCGAGATATCCAATGGGATGCCAATGGTGAGGGATATATTACTATTGAACCTTCAAGTACTATGGAAGGTGTCGATGAATTGGTACACTATACCAGTGATCAAGTTCGAACCCTATTTCTAGGGGCGGACCAGCTAGATGCAAAAGAAGGATCATTTGCTATCGAAAGCTTTAGACGCTCTGATGATGACACGAAAGTGTTATTGTTTAACAATTCAAGTAGAGTGTGGAGATCTAACTCAAAAGGTGATTACTGGGTGTATGATAGAGCACTTCAGACGGTACAGCAATTAGGAACTTCTTTTGAAGCTTCCTCATTAATGTTTGCCAAATTCTCCTCAGATAATCGCTATGTGTTCTACGTGCATAAATTCAATATTTACAAAGAAGACCTCAGCACCAAAGAAGTGATGCAATTGACCAAGGATGGTACCCGAGACATTATCAACGGAACTTTTGACTGGGTGTATGAAGAAGAATTTGGAAAAAGGGACGGATTCAGTATTAGTCCTTCAGATAAGCATGTCGCCTTCTGGCAACTAGATGCCAGTGCAACGGGCACATTTTACATGATTAATAATACAGATTCGATTTATTCGAGACCCATTCCTATTCAATATCCTAAGGTAGGAGATGAACCTTCAGCAGCAAAAATTGGAATCATCGATCTACATTCAGAAACCATAAATTGGGTGCCTATCGAAGGTGGCGAGAAGGAGAATTACATTCCGGGAATGCAATGGGTACATGAAGACCTTTTATTAATACAGCAAATTAATAGACATCAAAATCATCTTACGATATGGTCCTATACGCCAAGTACCAAGCAGGTAAAAAAAGTATATACAGAGAAAGAAGATACGTGGGTGGATATTGATTACCCCGATGTATCGGCAAATGGTTGGGGTAATAATGACCTGAAGTTAGTAGACGATGGCACTTCTTTTTTAAGAATGACAGAAAATGATGCTTGGCGACACATCTATAAAGTATCGATTGCTACTGGTGAAAAGACAAGTATCACCCCCTTCGAGTATGATATAGCTTCTATGCATGCTACTACTAAAAAGCACGCTTATTATATCGCCTCCCCAACCAATAGTACTCAACGTTACTTATACCGTGTTGACCTCAAAGGAAAAGGGAAAGACCAGCGTATTACGCCACCAGCTTTTAGCGGATTAAACACCTACAATATCGGCCCCAATGCAAAGTATGCAATCCATACGCACCAAAGCACATCAAAAGTAAGGACCGTTCGGTTGATCAGTTTACCAGATCATAAGGTAATTAAAGTCTTAGTAGACAACGCGGCATATCAAACGAAGTTAAACACACTCAAGCTACCTAAAGTAACCTTTTCAGAAGTCACGACTTCAGAAGGAATCACGATGGATGCACGAATGATTTTACCCATAGATTTTGATGCATCCAAAAAGTATCCCGTATTATTTCATGTGTATGGAGAACCTTGGGGCCAAGTAGCACTAGACAATCAAATAGGGCTTGTAAACATATTAATGGCACAAAAAGGATATGTTATCATCGACATGGATAATCGTGGAACTCCTTGTTTGAAAGGGAGCGCATGGCGAAAAAGTATCTATCGAAAAATTGGTGTGATCAATACTCAAGATCAGGCACTCGCTGCCAAAGAGATTTTAAAATTAGACTATCTCGACGAAAAGCGAACAGCAGTTTGGGGCTGGAGTGGCGGAGGAAGTATGACCCTCAATCTCATGTTTAAATATCCAGAGGTATATCAAACTGGAGTGGCTGTTGCAGCAGTATCAAACCAATTGATATATGACAATATTTATCAAGAAAGATATATGGGGTTACCCCAAGAAAATATGGAGGATTTTGTAGGTGGATCTCCAATCACCTATGCAAAGAATCTAGAAGGAAACTTATTAATAATTCATGGTACTGCCGATGACAATGTGCATTATCAAAGTGCAGAATTGTTGATTAATGAATTGATCAAAGAGAATAAGGAGTTTGACATGATGGCGTATCCTAATAGATCACATGGAATCTATGAAGGTCGTAATACACGAAAACACCTGTACAGTCTAATTACAAAATATGTAACAAAACATACATCACCCAATTAACATGTATTAAGGTTCAATCGCAAACGCAGGTACCATTACATGATGTGTAAATGGGATGAATTGCTTAAAGTTTATTCACAAACCATCGTTTAAGCGTATCTTTGGACCAGTATTAACGGTATCTTCCTCAGCACAGTTTTCTATGGTATTTTATGTCTAAACTTCCCAAGGAGCATCAATTTTTGGACCTTTCTGATTATGGAAGACCTATTGCCCGACAGATTGCTCTTTCTCTAAAAAACACCTCCTTTACGCCTGTTCATGTGACCATAGGCTTCGTTATTTCTGGTATCATTGCAATTTACTGTATACTTAACGGCCACTATATCTACGCAGCGGTTTTCCTAATCCTTAAATCCATCCTAGATGCGGCAGATGGGGAATTAGCACGTGTAAAAAATACGCCATCGTATACAGGACGTTATCTAGATTCTGTATCTGATATACTCCTCAATGTAGCTATTTTTTTAGGTCTCTGGCACATTACAGATACGAGTGCGTGGGTAACAGCACTGGCCTTCTTAGGGTTGCAGTTACAAGGCACTTTATATAATTACTACTACGTTATTCTTAGGAACCAATGGAATGGGGATACCACGAGCAGAGTGTTTGAAGACAAGACCCCCATTGCGCTCAAAGGCGAAAAACAAAAGCACGTAAATATCTTATTTGCCCTCTACAAAATCCTATATGGAGGTTTTGACAAAGTCATCTATGCACTAGACGCAAACGCATCTAAAGCTTCCCGCTTTCCAAAATGGTTTATGACCGCAGTCTCATCCTTCGGTTTAGGTTTTCAATTACTTCTCATTGCTGTGTTTCTTGTAATTGGATGGAAAGCCTACATTTTACCCTTTTTTCTGGGTTATTCGGGAATGGTATTTATCTTCATTGCTATCCGTAAGCTCTTTTTTAGAAAAGAAAACTAAGTATGTATCAAGAAATGGTTTTAATGGCGCTTTCGCGAAAGCAAAAAACACTCAAATCTAGCCCCAAAAAAGATACATTTTGAAATAAATATAATAAAAATGTGTGGTACCAGCGTTTTAGCTATATATACGGCGAGACATCTTTCAAAGCGTGGCAGATCAGTCGAAAAAATGTTTTTAACGTATTAGCGAAAGAATTTCCTACTTCCCTACGCTAACTATCGGATTAGGCCTGTTCCTTAGATCACTCATTCTACATACGCTAAAATTAGTGAACATATAACGTACATAACATCGCATGCAAACACCAGCACTCATCGCAAAACATTTTAGGGAAGTCTACTTTGGTGGCAACTGGACAGCTTCCAATGTAAAGGACCAATTAACAGGGATCACTTGGCAACAGGCGACTACTCAAGTATATGACTTGAATACCATCGCTACCTTAGTGTATCATATCCATTATTATATTACGGGTATCCTTCAAGTAATGGATGGTGGACCACTAGACATTAAAGACAAATATAGCTTTGACCATCCTCCTATTGAATCTCAAGAAGATTGGGATAGGTTGATGACCAAAAACAATTCGGAAGCTCAACGTTTTGCTACTCTCATTGAACAGTTACCGTCAGAAAGACTTCTGGATATATTTGTGGATACCAAGTATGGTAATTACTACAGGAATCTACATGGCATCATAGAACATACACACTACCATTTAGGGCAAATTGTTCTGATCAAAAAGATCCTTGCCAAAAACTAAGCGCTCTCTAGAATCCTATGATTACCCCCTTTACATAGACTCTCTATATCTCTAAGAAAAGTGAGGCTGCCGAATTCATTGACTAGATTTATACTTAGCTTTGGTGGGAATATCTAACAGCAAATTGTTATATATCCGAGGCTCCATGCCTTTTACGTTTCTTAAACGACAAAAAGTCCTACAACCATGAAAAAATTACGTTGCGCATTCCTTCTTTCGACTAGCCTACTCCTTGCCGTTCTGACCAGCGAACAAGCATGGGCACAAGAAGCGCTCATTTACCAAAAAGCCAAAATATCATTCAACCAAAGCCAAGACCTAGAACGCTTAGCTGCCCTTGATATTCCTGTGGATCATGGGATTCATAAAAAAGATTACTACTTTATTTCAGAATTTTCTACGGTGGAGTTGGATCAAATTAGAGCCTCAGGCTTTCAAGTAGAAATACTTATCGCCGACATGAAAGCAGATTTCTTAGCTCAAAACAGTATTAGCATGCAAGCGGCACCTCAACGCAATGCGAGTGCTTGTGTTAATACGGCAAATGTCCTTACCTATCCTACTCCGGTTAATTTCAATCAAGGAACGATGGGAGGGTATTTAACCTACCAGGAAATATTAGATGAATTGGACGATATGCGCTCTTTATATCCAAATTTGATTTCAGCGCCTACAAATATCAGTGACTTTCTTACCGAAGGACAACCTGATACAAGCGTAACGCCAAGTATTGGAGGAAACGGTATCAAATGGGTCCGTATCAGTGATAATCCTGATACCGATGAACCTGAAGCCGAAATTCTGTACACTTCCATACACCATGCAAGAGAACCTATGTCGTTGATGCAGAATATCTACTATATGTGGTATCTACTTGAAAACTATGACACCGATCCTGAGATCAAAAATATTGTAGACAATACAGAATTATACTTTGTACCTATCGTAAATCCTGATGGATACCTCTACAACGAAGTTACCGATCCCGCTGGAGGTGGATTCTGGCGTAAGAATCGTAAAGATGGACACGGGATAGATAATAACCGTAACTACAACTATCATATCAACGGTGATGCAAGTAATAGTAGTTGGGGAGGACCAGGATCTTCTGGGAACACAGGAAGTCAAATTTATCGTGGCCCATCGGCTTTCTCAGAAATAGAAACTCAAGCTATGAAGTGGTTTGTAGAACAACACGAATTTGTAATGGCGTTCAACAACCACACTTCTGGACAACTTTTATATTACCCCTTTGGTTACGCCGATTTGCCAACAGCAGATGATGCCTTATACCAATTAGTAGGTGCAGAGCTTACATCCCAAAATGGATATTTTGCCCTCCGTGATTCTCCTTTTTCAGGAGATAGTGACGATTTTATGTATGGAACCGTAGGAACCCATGACAAGATTTTTGCTTTCACTCCAGAAATTGGTACAAGCTTCTGGCCACCAGCCAGCGCTATTGATCCTACTTGTAAAGAAATGATGTTTCACAACCTCACCGCTGCCAAAATGACTAATAATTATGGGAAGCTCACAACATCCAATCCTTTATATGTTGGCACCACTGGTTCTGTTACCGTCGATTTTGACCTAAGGAATATGGGTATTGCTGGGGATGGTGACTTTACAGTAACCTTAAACCCAATCTCTTCAAATATTGACAATGCAGGAACCCCAGAATCTTTTAATAATATGGAGACACTGGAAGAAGATAACGGATCCATTACCTATACGATAGCGAGTGGAACTGAACAAGGAGAAGAAATTATCTTTGACCTTGTCGTTGACAACGGCATGTATAATCTAACGACTACGGTAACTCAAATCTATGGAGATACGGAACAAGTATTTTTAGCTGATGGAAGCAGCACAACCACTGGGTTCCAATCGAATGATTGGGAAACAACCACAAGTGTTTTTGTTTCATCGCCAAGTTCCATTACCGATTCTGCGAGTGGTAACTATGCAAATAATGAAGACACAACGATCGCTATTAGCACAGTAATTGACTTATCAACAGCATTAGGTGCTGGTGTTAGCTACTATGCACTTTGGGATATTGAAGAAGGGTTTGACTATGTCCAGTTCGAAATTTCAACAGATTCTGGGACCACTTGGATTCCTCAATGTGGTACATTTACCACGAGAGGTAGTGCGCAACAAGTAGATGGAGAACCTGTCTACGATGGAGTGCAGTCACAATGGGTCAAGGAGGAAATTAACCTGAGTGATTACTTAGGGCAGGCAATACTTGCTCGCTTCCAATTGGTATCAGATAACGGTAATAACCGTGATGGGTTTTATTTTGACGACTTAGAGTTTAATGTAGTTCTAGATCCTAGTCTTGGGGTTAATGATGCTTTCGCGAAAGCATTCTCCTACTATCCAAATCCTGTGTCAGATGTATTGAATATCTCCTCCTCCATGATCAATTACGAAACTGTGGTATATAATATCCAAGGACAACAGATTTCTGCATTAACGGCACAAAGCGGAGACAGTCGATTAGATTACTCAGCATATGCAAGTGGCATTTACTTTGTGCAAATTACTGCTGCAGGGAAAACCACTACCATAAAGGTGATAAAGCAATAAAAATATTTCGTCTATTCGTTTATGTTCAGGCTGAAAGGAAGTAACTAGCTTCTATTATCGAATTTTTGTATCCCAGACCCTCACGGGAGCAAAAATCCTAATAGGATCTCGTCTACGAGAATATGTCCACCCTTTAAGGCGGGAAAAAAGAAATGTTCGATTGGCAAATGACACGTAGGATTTTGTGCGGATTTATAAAAAACGTATACAGACAATAAGCCTCCTTGAATTGGAGGCTTATTTACACCCAAAAATAAGCAGAATTATACATATTCTGAATTAAGTGATTTGGATTTTTAAAATATCGTAAGAAAAGCCATCTATTTTTCATATTTTGCAAATAAATAGATCACTTATGGAAATTACCCGACTCTTTGACTTTCCGTATTACCAACTGGAACAAAAGAACATCCCAGACGCACTAAACGTTAAGAAAAACGGCGAATGGATCCCAACATCAACACAAGAATATATAGATAAAGCCAATGCCCTAAGTCGCGGCTTATTGCGAATGGGGGTACAGCCCAATGATAAAATTGCGATAATCTCTATGACCAATCGCACCGAATGGAATATATGTGATATTGGAATTCTTCAATTAGGAGCTCAAAATGTACCTATTTATCCCACCATTTCGATGGATGATTATGCCTATGTTCTGAATCACTCTGAATCGAAGTATTGCTTCGTTTCGTGTACGGAAGTGCAAGGAAAAGTAGCTGCCATTATGGATCAGGTACCTTCCTTAAAAGGAGTATTTTCTTTTGATGAGGTTGGAAACTGTGACAATTGGTCCAAAGTTCTTGACCTTGGTGCCGATAAAAGCAACCAAGACGATGTAGAAAAAGCAAAGGACGCTGTTGATACAAAAGATTTAGCAACACTTATTTATACCTCTGGTACTACCGGACGACCAAAAGGTGTTATGTTGAGCCATGAAAACATTGTGAGTAATGCGCTGGCGAGTTCACATCGCCTACCCATTCCGCCAGACAATGTAAGAGCCTTGAGTTTTCTACCCGTATGTCATATTTACGAGCGTATGCTGATGTATCTCTATCAATATATGGGTGTATCCATTTATTTTGCAGAGTCATTAGAAACGATAAGTGATAACTTAAAAGAAGTGAAACCTATTGTAATGACAGCAGTTCCAAGACTTTTAGAAAAAGTCTATGACAAGATCATTGCCAAAGGTGCTGCCCTTACTGGAATTAAGAAAAGACTCTTTTTCTGGGCAGTTGACCTAGGTTTACAATATGAACCCTACGGCCAAAATGGCTGGTGGTATGAAAAGAAATTAGGGCTTGCGCGAAAACTCATATTTTCCAAATGGAAAGAAGGTTTAGGCGGAAACCTGCAACTTATCGCCTCTGGAAGTGCAGCGTTACAACCAAGACTTGCCCGAATTTTTAATGCTGCCGAAATGGGTATCATGGAAGGTTACGGACTTACCGAAACCTCTCCAGTTTGTTCTGTAAACGATATGCGTGATGGAGGGTTTAGAGTAGGCACAGTGGGGAAATTACTTCCTGGTGTTGAAGTCACAATTGCGCAGGACGGAGAAATTCTCGTCAAAGGTCCTAACGTCATGTTAGGGTATTATAAAGACCAAGAAAAAACAGACGAAGTCATCAAAAATGGTTATTTCCATACAGGAGATATCGGAGAGATAGATGCAGACGGATTCTTAAAGATCACCGATCGTAAGAAGGAAATGTTTAAAACATCTGGCGGAAAATATGTAGCACCACAGCTCCTTGAAAACCGCTTTAAGCAATCTCGATTCATCGAACAGATTATGGTGATTGGGGATGGCGAAAAAATGCCAGCTGCTTTGATTCAACCTAATTTTGAGTTCTTGGAAACATGGGCAAAAAAGAAAAATATTACTTCAAACTCTATTGAGGAACTTTTAAGCCTAGAGCGCGTTCAAAAACGGTATCAAAAAGAGGTCGATGAGGCTAATGAAAGTTTTGCCAAATGGGAAAAAGTAAAAGTGTTCCGATTAACGCCAGAAGCATGGAGCGTTGAAGGCGGTCACCTCACTCCTACCATGAAAATGAAACGTAAGATCATTAAGGCAAAATACATGGCTTTATACAATGACATTTATAATCATTAAAAATCCAAACAATACTCCAAAAAAAATCCTGAGCATATGCCCAGGATTTTTTTTATACTATTTCTAAAAATACTTATAAGGTTTGCAAAGTGAAAGTACGTGCTTGTGTAATCACGTGACAGGCATCGGCTTCTACAGTAATCACATCGGTAACTACCGTTTGATAACCATCCAATTCTACGGTTAGCGTATACGAACCTACGCGCTCTCCCGCACCTTGATACACCCCAGCAGTTGGCGTAGCTACAAGTACTTCACTAAAACTAGGTTCTCGTGCTGTAATTACAACTTGGTTTAAACCGGCACCCGTAGCGGCGTCATTTACTGTAATGACAAGACCATATATAAATTCCTCAGAACACGCTTCATCTTGAGGCGTTGAATCATCATCGCTACTACAAGCGGCTAAAAAAAGACAGAGGGCAAAAGCAAAATATTTCATAACATTATTTTTTTCTAAAACGAATATACAGAAAAGCGAGTATGTCTCATACTCGTATCTATATCTGAATTGTTAAAATATCACTTTCCTGCCTACCGCCACACAGGCTCGTATGCGTGAGACCGAAACGTTAACAAATGATCAAAGCGGGCACTACCCTTTCAAATCCATTTCTTTCAAATTCTCTAATCGATTACGGATTAAGAAATCATCAATGGTTTCAAAATGTTCGATCACTCGTTTCTCTTTAAATTCAAAGACTTTTTGAGCAAGTCCCTGCAAGAAATCACGATCGTGAGATACCAGAATAAGCGTTCCATCAAACGCCAATAAGGCTTCTTTCAAAACATCTTTAGATTTAATATCGAGGTGATTTGTAGGTTCATCTAAAATTAAAACATTGACAGGCTCTAGCAATAGCTTGACCATAGCCAGACGCGTTTTTTCTCCACCTGAGAGTACGCTCACTTTCTTATCGATAGCATCGCCTGTAAACATAAAGCGACCTAAGACATTTTTAATTTGAGTCCGGACATCCCCTTTAGCAACCTCATCCACCGTTTGAAAGACCGTCAGTTCTGGGTCCAATAAAGACGCTTGATTTTGAGCAAAGTACCCTACTTTGGCATTGTGACCTAAAGCACATTGGCCCTCAAAGTCAATCTCACCCATAATCGCTTTAATCATGGTCGACTTCCCTTCTCCGTTTCTACCTACGAAGCTCACTTTTTCGCCACGAGCGATAGACATATTGGCATCTTTAAATACGATATGCTCGTCATAAGATTTGGAAAGATCAGTGGCAGTAACCGGATAATCTCCCGACCGCTGAGCCGGTGGAAATCGCAATTTCAATGCTGCAGTATCAATTTCATCTATTTCAATGATCTTGAGCTTCTCGAGCATCCTTTCTCGCGAAGTGACTTGGTTTGTTTTTGAATAAGTGCCTTTAAATCTCTCGATAAATTGCATATTATCTGCAATATATTTTTGCTGTTCTTGATAGGCTTTTATTTGATGCGATCGTCTATCTGCCCTCAATTCTAAGTAGTGGGAATAGTTGGCTTTATAGTCATAAATCCTCCCCATTGTCACTTCGATGGTACGATTCGTAATGGTATCAATGAATGCCTTATCGTGTGAAATTACAATAACGGCTTTGGCCTTATTGAGTAAGAAATCTTCTAACCAGATCACCGAATCAATATCAACATGATTGGTAGGTTCATCCAGAAGAATTAGATCTGGTTTTTGTAATAATATTTTGGCTAGTTCGATACGCATACGCCACCCACCACTGAATTCGGATGTTTGTCTGTGTAAGTCGGCTCGTTTAAACCCGAGTCCTGCGAGTGCTTTCTCTACTTCAGCTTCATAGTTGACCTCTTCGATGGCATAAAACTGTTCCCCAAGATCAGACACTTTGGTGATGATATTCATATAGGCATCACTTTCGTAATCCGTACGTGTTTCCAGCTCCTTATTGAGAAGGTCCATTTCATTCTTCATCGTAAAAACATGAGCAAAAGCCTTCGAAGCCTCTTCCATTACGGTACAATTATCATCGGTCAAGAGATGCTGTGGCAAATAGGCAATTACGGCATCTTTGGGATAACGAATACCACCACGATTAGCTTTTTGCACCCCAGCAATGATCTTCATCATCGTAGATTTACCAGCACCATTTTTACCCATGAGGGCAATTTTATCATTTTCATTAATGGAAAAAGACACCTCACTAAAAAGGGTATCTCCTCCAAACTCAACAGCAATGTTATCTACAGCAATCATAGAGTATTTTTAAGGTTGCAAAAATAGCTATAATCTGACGCACTTACATACATTGCTATTATTAAAACGGGGCATCAAGACAACAACAAGGAAACAAAAAAAGCAGGCTCTCGCCTGCTTTTTTATGCTTCATATGTTTCTAATTCTCATAAACCTGATCTGAATGACAATCCGCATTTACCAATGCTGATGGATGATCCCAAGAATAA
>JBLHXM010000102.1:0-11860 GCA_047630395.1 Dokdonia sp. | reverse complement strand
GGTTTCGTGTTTTTCTGAAAATTACTGAATATTATTGAGAAGTGTGCTCTCCTTAACATTGGTGTAACGTTCCATTAGGTTCTGTTATTAACTGATTGCATTTCTTGATAACTTCTTTGTAAGGAAAGGGTTGAAACTCCTACTTTTGTAGCCTAGTTTTTAATCTAAAGGAAAGACCGGTTTTGGGATTCCTTACGCTTTCGCGAAAGCGCATAAATACAAGAGTATGGAAATTGAAAAAGTAAAATGTCTGATCATAGGATCTGGACCTGCAGGCTACACGGCTGCGATCTATGCCGCAAGAGCAAATATGTCACCGGTATTATACCAAGGAACACAACCAGGGGGTCAATTAACCACAACGACTGAGGTTGAAAATTTTCCTGGCTATCCTGATGGAGTCACTGGACCTGAAATGATGATACAACTACAAGCACAAGCAGAACGTTTTGAAACGGATGTGCGTGATGGATGGATTACCAAAGTAGATTTTTCTGGAGATGTACATAAAGTCTGGGTCAATGGAGAAAAAGAAATTCACTGTGATACAGTCATTATTTCTACGGGAGCGACCGCCAAATATCTAGGATTGGAATCAGAGCAGAAATATTTAGCATTAGGCGGCGGAGTATCTGCATGTGCGGTATGTGACGGTTTCTTTTATAGAGGCCAAGAAACAGTGATTGTAGGAGCAGGAGATAGTGCTTGTGAAGAAGCACACTACCTTTCTAAGCTATGTACCAAAGTAACAATGTTGGTGCGTCGTGATGAGTTTAGAGCTTCTAAAATCATGGTGGAACGTGTGACAAACACAAAGAATATCGAGATTCTATTCAATACAGAAACTGTAGAAGTTCTGGGTGACGGGATGGGTGTTACGGGTGCACGTGTGATTAATAATCAAACGAAAGAAATGCATGATATCCCTGCAACAGGATTTTTTGTAGCCATTGGACATACCCCAAACACGGAAATATTTAAGCCGTTCTTAAACATGGATGAAACGGGATATATCATTAATACACCAGGAAGAGCCTTGACCAATGTAGAAGGTGTCTTTGTGTGTGGTGATGCAGCAGATCATGTATACCGTCAAGCGGTAACTGCCGCTGGTACAGGTTGTATGGCAGCGCTGGATGCTGAGCGCTACTTGGCAGCCAAAGAAAGTATGGTAGAGGCATAGCCCTTAACCACATGTTTATAAAAAAACCGCCACCGGAAACAGCGGCGGTTTTTTTATAATTTATTTTAAATGCCATTTACTTTTTTTCAAAGACCATGACTCCGCTATTATTACGAGCCACTAGTATTTGTTCTGTACCCTTTGTTTGCATTATATGAACGGATCGTGTATCGCCTGCCGTTAGAAATCCAGTGGTCGCTGGAGATAGGCTTTCAAATCCTGTAGCCGTCCATGAAAGTACGCTCCCCTTAAAGGCATCGTAGCGTTCTGTTTCCACTTCTACGTTGTAAAGGTTTCCAGTCAGTATCACTTCGTCCTTTCCGTCCTTATTGAGATCGGTGAATGCAAAACCACTGATGGGTGAAAGCTGTACATTGAGCGGCAATGATTGGATGCTAAAAGATCCATCGCCGTTATTTTCTAGAAATACACTGTCCAATCGATCTGCTTTATAGTGCAAGGCAGTCTCTAATTGAGTCCCGTAAATATCTTCTAAGGTCGCACTCGCAAAAGAGCGATAGTCATCAAACTTGTCTGTAATAAAGGGCATTTGTTGGGAAGAACACTCTCTTCCGCGTGCAGGAACTAAGTTTCCTTTGTAGGTGCTACTCAGTACCACATCGTAAGAGCCATTGCCATCAAAATCATCACAGAAAATATGGAATTCTTTCCCCTTTCCTGCCTTGAACTTGGCATTCACTCCTAGGTTTCCGGCAAAATAATCTAAATCTCCATCGCCGTCTATGTCTTTTTGAGCAAGGCCAAACCACAGACCCGTAGTTCCGTGTAGTGATGCAATGTCTGCTTTCGCGAAAGCGCCATTGGTATTATCAAACACTTGAATTTCTGACCATTCGCCAACGGTCATTAAATCATCATCGCCGTCGCCGTCGTAGTCTGTAAATAAGGCTTGACTTACGAGTTGGCCCACCGCGATTTCTGAAGCAGTAAAGGTTCCGTTGGTATTGGTTAAGAGGTATGATTTTGGAGCATACGGATATTTGTCTGGTATAATACGACCTCCAATAAATAGATCTTGATCACCATCGCCGTCTACATCTGAAGCGATTATTGATTGTCCGCTTACTCGGAGTTCTGGTAGGGTAGTGCTGTTCGTTTTTACGAAAGTGCCATTGCCTGTGTTTTTATAGAGTCGGTCTTGATAATGTACATGCCCCTCCTCTAGGTGAGCACCTCCGCTCACTACATAAAGGTCTTGGTCACCGTCCATGTCAAAATCAACAAAGAGAGCTCCGGTATCTTCTTTTGCGGCATCGGCTTGCCACGGGCCTCCATTTTTAAGCCTGTAGCTGCCGTTTTTTGTTCCGAGATAGAGTTGGCCAGCTTGTCCAGCTGCTCCACCAATGTATAGGTCGTCTATACCATCTTGGTTCACATCAGAAGTGGCGACTGCTGGACCAATATTAGATTGAGAGTGCGGAAGCAAAATCTGTACTTTGTAATCGTCAAAGTTATCTTCTGTATGTGTAAAATTAATGCCCGAGTTGTCTACAGATTGCAGTAGTGTAACGACATTGTTTTCGGTTGCCGTATTAGGGGTCACAGCTTGATCGTATTCAAGTACGTGGCTTTGGTTAATTGCCAAACTGTCGTAGGTACTTTGTTTTCCATCAGGCCAGGTGATTGTTACACTGGGATGGGTGTCTGAACCCAATCCAAAAACCAAGGCTGGATCTACAGCTGAGAGATATCCTCTAGTGGTATACAGTTCTTGCCATTGGTCATGAGAGGCAGATTTTACAGCTACTTTAGCGCCTATTGCTGCTGGGTTTTTACCAGTACCCTTAAGAAGTAATTTAATATGATTGCCTCCCGCTCCGTTGGCGGCCTGACTTATATATAAAGAGGCATTGCTGCCCATATTATTAGTGACAAAATCAAGATCCCCGTCATTGTCAAAATCGGCAGTGGCAACCCCATTGGAATTAAACATGCTCGGTGCGGCCCAAGTTCCAGACATTTTCTCAAAAGAAAGGCCGTCCTTATTTTTATAAAATACATTCTCAGAAATGTCACTCGGTACAATTGCAAGTAAATCTTCGAGTACTACATTTGATGCATTGCCTTGATTCTTTTCTTCGACTTCTTTCTGTAAGTCTCGATACAGAAAATTTTCTTTGATTCCATTGGTGATAAAAAGGTCTTTATAACCGTCTTGGTCCATGTCAAAAAACAGAGGTCCCCAACTCCAATCAGTTTTGGCGATACCTGATAATTGTGCTACTTCACTGAAAGATGAATTGCCATTATTGATCTGTAAAGTGTTAAACATATACTGATGGTGATACCCATTACTCGTCAAGGCTCTAAACCGATCTATATCCATAGATTTCATGTAGGCTTTAGAACGATAGTGGTCATCACTCGCCATGTCTACTACAAAAAGGTCGAGTTGGCCGTCGTTGTTCATGTCCACCATTTCATTTCCCATACTATTGAAGGAAATATGATCAAAATAGCGGTCTATTTCATTTTTAAAGGTCCCATCACCTTGATTGATCTCTAAAACATCGGGTTCATCAAAATCACTGCTGATGTAGATGTCTGGATATCCATCTTTATTGATATCGCCTAAAGCGATGCCATGACGAAATCCAAAATTGATAAGACCACTTTCTTTGGAAGCATCTACAAATTTTCCATTTTCATTTTTAAAGAAGAGGTCGGTTTGAATTCTCTCTGCCTTAATATCCTTCATATGCTCTTGAACAGATCTAGATTCCGTTCTCTCAGATGGGTGATTCAATAAATACATATCTAAATCCCCGTCCAAATCATAATCAAAAAATGCCGATTGGATCGAATGTTCTGTGCGCTGCAAACCATAGTCGGCGGCTGCTTCTGTGAAAGTATTGTCTTTGTTATTAATAAATAGGCGATTGGTTCTCTTGGCTATTTCCTTGGACGGTCCAGAACGACACACATAGATATCTAGCCAGCCATCAGTATTAATATCGATCATGGTTACGCCTGTACTCCAACCCTCATAAAAAGCAATTCCCGAAGTGGCAGAGATGTCTTTAAAGGTGAGATTTCCCTCGTTGAGGTAGAGTTTGTCGTTTACAGAATTTCCTGCAAAATAAATGTCGGGAAGCCCATCATTGTTTAGGTCACCTACAGCAACGCCTGCTCCATTGTATAGAAACTCATAATTGAAGTAATTTTCTTCATAGGTTTCTTCTACATTATTGACGAAGCGCAAGTTTGTTTTGTCTGTATTTGCAAGGCTAAACAGTGTTTTGACTTGAGGTGTAGTATCTTGGTTTTCTGATATTTTTGGGTCATTGCTCTCTTGGCACGCCAAAAGCAAAAAGCAAAGCCCCAATAGTTTTATTGGGTTAAAATTCATCTGAGTGAGGTGTATTTGCAGCCCACAAAGTACTAAAAAAGGCCGACTTTTCAGTCGACCTTTGCGTGTAAATCAAGAGCGGCGATCACACGTAATTTGATTGGTTATTCAGGTATCATTGTTTGGAGGTAACACTTCCGCCAGAAACGCTTTTTTTAGGCTTGTCTACTTCCTTCGGATCTCCCCAATAGTCGATGTCTCCACCACTAGAAGCTCTGGCTTGTAATTTGTCTGTAACGTACAAATCGATAACGCCACCACTCGATGCATTTGCAACAGCGTATTTGGCTTTTAATTTATCGGCATAAATGGATCCACCACTAGAGACGTCTGCGTTTAGGGATTCTGTACTTCCTGTGATATTAATTTTTCCACCACTGCTTACATCAGTTTCGATTTTACGCACAATGGCTTCGGTACGAATATGTCCGCCACTAGAAACGTCTAGAGATAAATTATCTCCTTTGAGTACCTGTTTGGTAATAAGATTAGCGCCGCTACTTGCTCGTATGGATGTCAGGTCGTCTACATAGGTAACAAAAACTTTCTTAGAGGTGGCTCGGCTAATATTGCTTTCGCAATAAATCTTGAGCGTGTTGTTTTTTACATAAATTTCTGCAGCGTCTACAAGGTTCTCATCTGCTTCGAGCACTACAGAAACTTCGGATCCTTTTTCAACTATGACTTCCCAGCCATTGGCTGCTGAAATTTCGTTAAAGTTTTCGGTAATACGTAAGTCTTCAGTAATTACATTGCCGTTCCCTCGCATTTGCCCGAAGTTAACGTCAAAGGCACAGGAGGTAAATAATAGAGCTGCAAGTAGGGATATAATAATTTTGATTAGTGATGTCATAACTTTTGGTTTTTGATTGATGATTGTTTTTTGATTGATGAATGCCGATTGATTGGTTTTGATTGCTGTGTAAATATTGATCTTTTTTGGCTTTCGCGAAAGCGTAACCTACTCAACTGTTATATCTTATGCTTGAGTTGTTACTTTTGACGAATCGCTTCTTCTACAGCGACTCCATTTTTATTTTTCACTCCTCCTTTATTGAATTTAAATCGGTAATATCACGCCGTTACACCTGACTTCCATAGTATAGTTTTTAAAAGATTCGCATCTATTTTGGAAGTCCATAAATAAGCGGCCGCTATTGGTTAGCTGCGCCATCCTTATGAATGGCACAGTAACGAATAATAGAAGGTTGGTTAGTTAAGCGTATTTGATTGATTTAAATACTGTCCTTTACCCGGGTAGAAGTCTTTTGTTCTATTTGAAGGCTGCCTTGTTCATCACGTTCCCAATCTGGGATATCATTCCCTTCATATTCACGATATTCCCAATCATCCCCATCACCATCCGATTCCCAGGTTCTCGCAGTATTGTTAGATTCCGTTTCAGGACAGTCGATACAAGTAAGAGACTTTCGGCCTACTTTCAAGAATTTCTCTTCATTTCCGGAATCCAAGATGTCTCGATATTGTCTTTTATTACTGTGATATGAATTTGTATTGTCATCTGCATAGAGAACGGAACCTTCAGGAGCGTACACGATGACCCTTACTTCTTGATCCATATATCTACTCCCTGCATCAGAGATAAAAAAGCCATCTAATAATAGGTTTCTTTCTATAATATCATAATTATAAGTAATGGTCTTTGCGCGATCTTTGGCCGCTTGAAAAGAGCTGCCATTGGCGCGTTTTTCTACCACCACATAGGCATTTTTTTCTGTAGTACTTCGTACAATGAGACGTACATTTTTTAGAATGGACTCTTTAGTGCCATTGGTAGAGCGTGTTTGGGTGTAACTATTAGACCTTCCCATAGGAATGTCAAAGTCTTGGCTTCCTCGCATACGGATACTCAAAGTATCACTTTTGACAATCGCTAGTTCCTGCTTTGTAACATCTTTTCCCGTATTGGAATAAGCGACAAACTGGTTGATTGTAAGAACACCGAGAGCAATAGTCGCAACAAGCCATAGTCCAAATAGACTAAGCTTTCCTGACAGTGGCATGGATTTAATGTTATTTGACAAGATCTTTAATCCTAAATAGAACAGGAAGAAGAATGGAATACCAAAAGCAAATAAAGCAAGTAATAAAACCACCCAGCTAGGAGCGTTTGTAGCGTTCACTAATTCTGGTATGGAAGTGAAACCAGGGTTGAAAATATCTACGGCACCCATCGTTAAAACGGAAATCAATAGCGAAATTACTACAGCTGCTCCCGTAATGATAAGAATCACACCAAAAACCTTAGCCAGTATCTTCAGGAAGAACATGATGATCTTTCCAATACCTTGGAAGAAACCACGAGCTCCTTTTTGTGCTTGGTTATTAATTTTTCCATAATCTACATTTTTTACGGCATCAGACACATTTTCAAATCCTTCTTTTACTTTTTCTTGGATGTTGTCAATGTTAACCTGCTTTCCCTTCATAAAAAGTTTATCGGTAGTAGAGGTCGCTTCAGGAATAAGAATCCATAAAATGATATAGATGAGTATAGGAGAACCAAACCCTAAAACTACGAGCGCTATCCATGCTAGACGAATCCAAAGAGGATCGACATTTAGATAGTGTCCAAAACCACTCGAAATACCACCTATATATGCATTATCTACATCTCTAAAGAGCTTTCTGTTTGACCCAGAACGTTTGCTGTTGCTGCGTCTGCTATTACTTGAAGATGTAGCATCTTCAAAGATGTCGTCGTCGACCATATAATCTTCTGGCTGCCCCATAACAGTAATTACTTCGTCCAGTTCTTTGGTGCTAATTACCTGACGTGCATCTTTGATTTTGTCTGTAAATAGCTCCGAGATACGCGCTTCAATGTCTGCGATGATTTCATCTTCGCCCTGTACGCCTTCAAATGAACGTTTGATGGCAGCGAGGTAGCGTTGTAATTTGGCGTATGCGTCCTCATCTATATGAAAGAAGACCCCTGCTAAATTTATATTGACTGTCTTGTTCATTTTTTTGCGGTTTTAGTGGAGGTTACAATCGTTACAGCCGATTGCAATTCGTCCCAAGTGGTAGTAAGTTCGTTTAAGAATATTTTTCCGGTTTCTGTAAGACCGTAGTACTTGCGTGGCGGTCCGCTGGTTGATTCTTCCCAGCGATAGTTCAGTAAGCCAGCGTTTTTCAGTCGCGTAAGTAGGGGATAGATTGTACCCTCTACAACGAGCAACTTGGCGTCTTTGAGTGTGTCGAGAATTTCAGCTACATACGCATCATCGTCTTTTAAGACGGAGAGTATGCAGTACTCCAACACACCTTTACGCATCTGTGCTTTGGTGTTTTCAATCTTCATAGATTTACATTTTTAGCGTGCATTAAACTGTTGTTTTTTGATTGATGAATGTTTGTTCCCGCTTTCGTATTTCGGCAGGCTTAGTAAGGATTTCTTCTTTCAAAGAAAGTAATACTAACTGTATACCCAAGGTTTGATCCCAAATTGATCGGTAAATACCAGGGCGGTTATACTCAAGCTAATTATAACAAAGCTGATGAGGCTAAATTTGAATGAGTACTTCCATTTGCAAGCGGTTAAATAAACCGAGCGATACTAGAATATGCAATGACCAGCACTACGATTCCTAAAATCACACTAAGACTCAGACGATCCTTCATCAGTAGGTATGTTAACTGTTTCTGTTTCTTCTGTTGTTTCTGAAGGTTCCTGAGTCTCTTCAGTGATGGTGCTCTCTGATATAAAATTAATACTGAGCGGATAGCGATACGATTCTCCATTGGACGCCTTGAGCGCAGCAGAAACTACATTGATAATTTCAAAAAGTGCAAGACCTACGAGCAATGTTCCTACGACAATCATAACAATAAAAAGAGTGCTTAAACTCTCAATATCTCCATTCGTATGGAAGTGATTTTCAAAAGAGAAATTCGCATTTGTACGTTCAACTTTAAAAGCTTGGTAGATAATAAAAGGAATACTAATGACTGCAATTGCAATCATATACAAAAGAATACTCAATTGAAAGTTAATAGCGTTCCGCCCATTAGTGTCTATAAAAGGCGACTTCCGCTTTTGAGCGCTCCATAAAATAAGAGGAGCGATAAAATTTCCAAATGGAAAAAACCACTTGCTGAAGGTCGATAAATGAATAAACGTACTGACGTTTTTTTGATGTGTTGTGATCGTAGTGTCCATAAACCATTATTGTCTTATACAAAGATAAGTCTTTAAAAAGGTAGTATGTTACACATAGTACTATAATTTAACATTATCTTAACAAAGATAGCCTCCTCTTCAAGTTGATAATTATTCCTATTTTTGTTTAAAATAACGATGCTATGAAATTCCCAAGCCCTAGTAAATTCAATATGTTCACGATGGTAAAGCTACCATCTGTATGGTTGATGGGCGTCCGATTAAGAAAATTGGATGCAGCGGGGAGTATCGTGACCGTTAAGCATCGTTGGATCAATCAGAATCCGTTCAAAAGTATGTTTTGGGCGGTACAAGGAATGGCTGCCGAGCTCTCAACAGGAGCACTGGTTATCTCCTATGTCGAGGAGACTACCCAAAAGTTTTCCATGCTTGTGGCGAGTAATAAGGCGTCTTTTACAAAGAAAGCAACAGGAAGAATTAGCTTTAGCTGTGCTGATGGAGAGAAAATAAAAGCAGCTATAAATGCTGCGATCGCGACAGGAGAAGGGCAGACCTGCTGGATGAAGTCCATAGGTACAAATACGGAAGGTATCGTGGTCTCCGAGTTCGCCTTTGAATGGACCGTGAAGGTGCGCACCGCTAAAAAGTAGATTTCCTAAAGGATAAGTAATCACTTTTTTAAGCCGTACTTCAAAATATTAGCTAATTTCGTATTTATAAAGACTAATTCGTATTACTCATGAACTATATCCTCTTTGACGGTACCGTACGTAAACAATTGTTGCCATTTACCTACACACGACCTGTAGCCGATATTCGAGTCGGAATTCTAACGATTCGTGAGAAATGGGAACATCACTTGGAGACCACAACGGCTACAGTGACTGAAGACTACCTCAGTGAAAAATGGCCAATGGTAGAGTTTGAGCAGAACGTTATGATTAATGCATCCTATCTACCAACGCCCAACCTCGTTATGATTGTAAAAGGCATGACAGAAAATCAAGCCATTTTTGATGGAGAAGAAGTCATCGCTTTTTATATCAAAGAAGATGAAGAAGTAGATTTTGATACCTATGAGATCATCGAGTATACCTTTGATGATTTGTTTAGAATAGAACATACCTGGGATATTTTTTCAAAAAACCATAGAGCCATCGCTGAAGATTTTTCGTTACTCACCGAAGGGCGCACTTCCCAGCCTATCCCCGAAATGACAGTGAGTTTTAATGGACCCCAAATTTTTATCGAGGAAGGGGCAAAGCTACCGCTGTGTTCTCTCAATGCCAATGATGGTCCTATTTATATAGGAAAGGACGCAGAAATCATGGAAGGCGCCATGATACGCGGGCCTTTCGCTTTATGCGAAAACGCTACGGTCAAGATGGGCGCAAAGATATATGGTGGAACAACCATAGGACCTTATTGTAAAGTGGGTGGAGAAGTCAATAACTCTGTCTTGTTTGGATACTCCAATAAAGGCCATGATGGATTTATGGGAAATACAGTGATTGGAGAGTGGTGTAATCTAGGTGCAGATGCCAATACCTCTAATCTAAAAAACAACTACGCTGAGGTTCGCGTCTGGGACTATGAAACCGAAGGTTTTGCGCGCACGGGCATACAATTTTGTGGCTTGATGATGGGGGATCACAGTAAATGTGGTATTAATACCATGTTCAATACCGGAACGGTAGTGGGCGTAAGTGCTAATATTTTTGGTAGCGGTTTCCCGCGAAACTTCGTCCCGAGTTATAGTTGGGGTGGAAGCGGAGGTATGACAACCTATAAAACAACCAAGGCTTTTGAGGTGTGTGAAGTAGTGATGAATCGCAGAGGCATTGCATTTACAGAAGCTGATCAAGCGCTCATGACACACGTATTTGATGAAACGGCACAGTATCGAAGAGGGTAATCTTTAATAAAAAAAATAACTAACCATTCTTGGTGCCATTATAAAAGCCACGACCGCTAAGAAGATAAATACGATCAGAAATCGGACGAGTTTTCTTTTTCCCTTCGCTTCCATACGTTGTCTGATTTGGACTAAATCTTCTTTCGAAGCGGTTTGTTGATCAAAACTAAAGGTTTCTGTTTTGCTTGAATTCGCCCAGTCAGTATTCCTTAATTTACGGTCTTTTGACAAGCGCTGACTTTTATTATTCCGCAATGTTGTGATCATGGATTCTCCTAGTGGCATGGCTCTCTCGTTTTTGAAAGGTGATGAATGGTACTGAGATTTAGAGTTTTGGATTGATTTTATATGCTCTTTTTTAAGTCTTTAGTTCACCTCAACACATAACCGATAAAAGACACCAAGAGCCCTAAAGTAATGATTAGCGAGATAATGGTGAGTACCAACGTTTTTCTTTGCTCTACTTTTTGCTCCTTTCTTTTTCGGATACGTATGGCCACAATCTGCGCTGCAGTAGGTTGCTTGGGGTCTACCCATTTCTCATCCGTATTTGAAACTAGGGATACGCGAACTCTCTCTCGACTGCTCATCATACTCCGGTTTGTTTTTAGGCTTTGATTGGCGGCCATCATACTTCCTTCTCCTCCCATAGTATTTTGTATTGGTTACTATTATGGGTAGTGAAAAATCAATAAATGTTACAAAAAAGCTTCTTTGAAATCAGAATAGATGCGTGTGATAACCTAAATATTCTTGAGGTCAGTAAGGGTGAAAAGTAGGGGTGTGTATTAATCCGTTTTTATGACTTTAAAGGTTTCATTCTCAACACGCACATAGTAGATATTAGCAGGTAGGTTCGATACATCAATACTGTTTTTAGTAGGGGTTAATTTCCCTTCAAATATAAGTTTTCCAATGGCGGAAAATACCTGATAGTCTGCATCTTGAGTAACGGTTATAAATACATTGCTGTTTGTAGGATTGGGATATAAAGACACTTTTGCAAGTTCAGCCGTTTCGACACTTAGTACCGCGCATTCTGCATTGATATTTGTTTCAACATTAGAAGCAACAGGGTCTGTTAGAAGTGGATCATTTAATAGTGCGCAGTAACAATCATTCTCTTCCACGTATAACTTAAGCCATGAAAGTGCAATTTTACCGATGACACCTCCTGCACCTGTTGGTGTATTTGCAACAGAATGATTGCCATTTTCTATTTCAAAAAGTACTTTTTGAGTTTCGTCT
>JBLHXM010000101.1:0-12296 GCA_047630395.1 Dokdonia sp. | reverse complement strand
TAAGTCCAAGGCCATAACGCATTGCGTAAAAGGCTTCCCCTTGTTTCCATTTGGCTGCGGAATTATAAGTCATTCCGGTAGGTTTCAGATGCTTCACGTGGAGATTCTCATCGGTTTTGATACTCCAATCATGATATTGGGCGAGGAGTTCGTCGATGGTGTCCCATCCCATGGCAGGCTTTAATCCTCCAATAGCTTTAAAACATGCTTTACGATATGCTTTGAGTGCGCCTCTGATGTGGTCTTTATTTGTGAGATTTTCCAGCGACCATTGTCCGTTTTTTTCTACATAACAGAAACCACCAGCCATTCCTAGTTTGGGATTTATTTTAAAATGATCGGAGATCGTTGCTAAATAATCAGTGGGGAAAATTAAATCGGCGTCAAATTTGCACAGAATGTCATAGGCGTCGTCCAGGGTCTCATATCCTTTTTGAAAGGCTTGAATAACTTTGCTGCCAGGAAGATGTGCTGCGCTGCTCGTGGTGTTGACTAGAGATATGTAAGGATAGACTTTCGCGAAAGCAGTAACAATGGAAGCAGAAGCATCCGTACTTTGATCATTGACGACTACTATTTGTGTGGCGGAGGTTGTTTGTTCCACCAGGGAGGTCAATGTTTGTCCTATGAAATCAGATTCATTATGACACGGAATGACAATGTAAATGCGCATTTATTTTTTTCTTTCGGCGTATACAAGATAGTATCTTGGCGTGAAATTCCGAAGCAATGGGCGAATACCTATTTTTTTTATAGGATTCGTGAACTTTTCACGTTTCTTAATTTCCCATCCAGCTTTTTCAAAAAGCCAGTCAAACTGCCAATCTTCAAACTCGTGGTAGTGGCGATCCCAAGAATCTGTTTTCGAACGATAGGCAGAAGAAAACCACAATTTTAGGGGGATGCTGGCGACGACCTTATCGGCTTTGATATCGCGTAAAACATTGAAAGGAGCTAGGAGATGTTCGAAGATTTCGAAGGCAGTAACCACGTTGGCGTCTCCTAGTTGAACTGCAGAGGTGTCTATGTCTAAGTCTTCCCCATTTGTATTGGTAACGGTGTATCCTTCTCTTTCCATAAAGTCAACAAAGGGGTTGCGTACACCAAGATCCAAAATAGCTGTTTTGGTATCTGGAATTACTTCTTTGAGGAACTTAATAGTATGTTTGTAACGTTTGTTTGGAAAGGTGTTTTCGTACACTGTATATGTGTTTAGGTGTGCGCCTTTTGTATGTGAATGGCGTCGCTGTTAATAGCGATATACCATAGCATTTATATTCATACCTGCTCCAACGCTCGCAAAAATGATAATATCTCCTTTGTTAATTTCTTGATTTTCAATCTTTCCCTGGCGTACGAGATCAAATACCGTTGGAACGGTAGCTACAGAACTATTTCCTAGTTTCTGGATGCTCATAGGCATCACATTTTCAGGCATTGGGTGGTCGTATAGTTTGTAAAAACGTTCTGTGATTGCTTCGTCCATCTTCTCGTTGGCCTGGTGAATCAGTATTTTGGTAACATCTTGAATCTGGAGGCCACTTTTGTCAAGACAATTTTTCATTGCCTGAGGAACGTGAGTGAGTGCAAAATTGTAAATCTTACGCCCGTGCATTTTGATATACTTTGTCTCTTCCTCCTTTTCAGTATTGTATGATTTTCCATTAAATAGGAAGTACGCTTCGTCATAGGTATGGGTGGCGCTCTCAAAAGTCAGAATTCCAGTTTCACTGTCGTCCTGTTCAAGAACTGTTGCACCAGCACCGTCGCTGTATATCATGCTGTCTCGATCGTGATCATCTATTACACGTGATAACATTTCTGTACCAATGACGAGACACCTTTTTGCCATTCCAGCTTTGATATAAGCCTGTGCTTGGATCACACCTTCAATCCACCCTGGACATCCAAAAAGGATATCATAGGCAACACAACGTGGATTCTGAATGCGTAAATGATGTTTGATGCGCGAGGCAAGACTAGGAACTATGTCGCTAAAATTACTACCCTTTTGAACATCTCCATAATTGTGTGCGCAAATAATGTAGTCTAAAGTTTCTGCGTCAATGTTTGCATCTGCGATGGCTTTTTCAGCCGCATAAAATCCCATGTCTGATGAAGTGATTTCATCAGAAGCGTATCGACGTTCTTCAATACCGGTAATGGCTTTGAATTTTTCGATGATCACTGTGTTTTCAGAAGTTATAGCTGAGCCATCCATGTTCAAGAACTTGTGTTGATTGAAATTTTCATTTTTTTCAACAATACTTGGGATGTAACTACCTAAACCTATAATCTTAATAGCCATAAAAAGCGAGGTGTTTTGTAATCTGTAAAGTTAGTGAATCGAATTGGGATTGGCATTGTTTCAAAGGTTTGTATTCTTTTTTACTAAATGCTTTTTGTGACTGCGATTCTATTGAATGAAATGTAAAAAATCTACTGAATTGAGTTTATTCTTGAAAGATCAATAATTTTTCCGGAATGTAATTGGCTGATCAAGTGCTCTACGTGACAAAAAAAATACCAGAAGTGTCTACTTCTGGTATTTTGAATATTTCAATGGAGATATCGGTAGGTGTATGCCGTCACTCATTCATAAGGCAATGTTATGCTTCCATATAGGTTTCAATAGGTGCGCAAGTACAGATCAAATTACGATCTCCATAGGCATCATCTACGCGTCTTACACTAGGCCAAAATTTATTTTCGGCAACAAAGGATAATGGATACGCTGCTTGCTCTCTGCTGTAAGGGAAGTCCCAGCTATCATTCGTTAACATCGCAAGGGTATGTGGTGCATTTTTCATGATGTTATTTGGATTTTCTAAGGTTGCCACGGCAATTTCCTCACGGATACTCAACATCGCATCACAAAAACGATCTAGCTCTGCTTTGCTTTCGCTTTCAGTAGGCTCAATCATCATAGTTCCTGCGACTGGAAAAGATACGGTAGGGGCATGGAATCCATAGTCCATAAGGCGTTTAGCAATATCAGTTACTTCAATACCGTGTGCTTTAAATGGACGGCAATCAATGATCATTTCATGAGCAGCACGACCTCTTTCTCCAGTATATAGACAGTCGTATTTTCCGTTCAAACGCTCTTTGATATAATTGGCGTTAAGAATTGCATATTCTGTTGATTTTCGCAAACCATTCTCTCCGAGCATCGTAATGTAGGCATAGGAAATCAAGCAAGCCAATGCTGAACCCCAAGGTGCAGCAGAAATGGCTGTGATCGCTTTTTCACCTCCGGTTTTAATAATAGGATTTGAAGGTAAGAAAGGAACCAATTGTTTTGCAACACAAATCGGACCTACTCCAGGGCCACCACCACCATGTGGAATAGCGAAGGTTTTATGTAAATTCAGGTGACATACATCGGCGCCAATGGCACCAGGATGTGTTAAAGCTACTTGCGCATTCATATTGGCGCCATCCATATATACTTGCCCACCATTTTCATGGATGAGACCCGTAATTTCTTTAATGGCGCTTTCATATACCCCATGCGTAGATGGATACGTGACCATTAATGCGGCAAGGCTTTCCTTGTGAAGTTCTGCTTTTTCGCGAAGATCATCAAGATCGATATTTCCATTTTCAAGTGCTTTTGTGACAACCACTTTCATACCTGCCATTACGGCGCTTGCTGGATTTGTTCCATGCGCTGATGAAGGGATCAAACAAATATTTCTATGCGTATCTCCGCGAGATTCGTGATATGCACGAATGACCATAAGACCTGCATATTCTCCTTGAGCTCCAGAGTTGGGTTGTAAAGAAGTGCCCGCAAATCCAGTGATTTCCGTTAACTGGTCTTCAAGCTTCTTAAGCATTTTTTGATATCCTTGAGCCTGATCTAAAGGTGCAAAAGGGTGGATGTTTCCCCATTGAGGATCACTCAATGGCAGCATTTCAGAAGCCGCGTTCAGTTTCATAGTACATGATCCTAAAGCAATCATGGAATGATTTAATGATAGATCTTTGCGTTCCAGTTTTTTGATATATCGCATCAATTCTGTTTCCGAATGGTAGGAATTGAAAACCTCATTTGTTAAGAATGGTGTGTCTCTAGCAACATTTGATTCTAGACAGTTCCCTTCTTTAAGGGATGATACAACAATAGTGTCTTTGTTTTGCAATTTGGCAAATATGCCTATGATATCATTGATGTCGGCGATGGTGATCGCTTCATTGATAGCTATAGAGACGGTATCTGCATCTGGGTAATAGAAATTGATACCTTCAGCTTTCGCGAAAGCGTTCACTTTTTCTCCATCTGCTTTTATCTGAATAGTATCAAAGTAAGCTGTATTCGTTTGATGTAAACCTAACTTCTCTAAGGCTTCTGCCAGAGTAGCCGCCGAGTTGTGCACTTTATTTGCAATATGCGTAAGGCCTCGAGGGCCGTGATAGACTCCGTACATTCCAGCCATAACAGCAAGTAGTACTTGTGCGGTACATATATTTGAGGTTGCTTTATCTCTTTTAATGTGCTGCTCTCTCGTTTGAAGCGCCATACGTAAAGCGCGATTACCGTTAGTGTCTTTGGTCACTCCGATGATACGGCCAGGTATGTTTCTTTTATAGGCTTCTTTTGTCGCAAAATAGGCAGCATGCGGTCCACCATATCCCAATGGAATACCAAAACGTTGTGTGGTTCCAACAACAACATCAACGCCAAATTCTCCAGGAGCTCTTAATTTTACAAGACTTAGGATATCGGCAGCGACAGCCACTTTGATACCTGCCTCATTAGCATTGGAAACAAATCCAGCATAGTCATATACTTTTCCTGAAGTCCCAGGGTATTGCAAAATAGCTCCAAAGAAATCTTTTGAAAAATCAAAGTCTTCATGATTGCCAACCACGAGTTCTACACCAATAGGTGTGGAGCGCGTTTGTAGCAAGGAAAGTGTCTGAGGTAAAATATCGTCAGAGACAAAGAATTTGCAGATGTTTGCTTTTTTCTGATCACGAGAACGGACGGAAAAAAGCAGGGCCATAGCTTCTGCAGCAGCGGTTGCTTCATCCAAAAGTGAAGCATTGGCAAGTTCCATACCTGTTAAATCGGTAATCATCGTTTGGTAGTTGAGTAAAGCCTCTAATCTACCTTGCGCAATTTCTGCCTGATAGGGCGTGTAGGCGGTATACCATCCTGGGTTTTCTAAAATGTTACGTTGTATAACAGCTGGAGTCACCGGCTGATGATATCCTAACCCAATGTAAGACCTGAATACTTCGTTTTGATTTGCAAGCTCATGTATATGCGCCGCAAATTCCTGTTCGCTCATTGCAGGATCTAAATGGAGTGGTTCCGGAAGTCTAATATTAACAGGAATCGTCTCATTAAGAAGTTGATCTATGGACGCTACACCAACGGTTTTAAGCATTGTGGGTAAGTCGCTGCGACGGGGGCCGATATGGCGTAATGCAAAAGAATCTGTATTCATAATCTACTTTAGAATTTTGGATACACAAAATTACGATTAAAAAGCCTAAAATGATGCATTTTAGTAGGGTCTAGTAGGAGGTGTTTTTCACAAAAATGTAGGGTTATTAACAGTTGTGGTATTTTTGTGTAATGAAGATCCTACAACAGCTGTTTCGATTTTATGTCAATAGTAGTATTCATGTTGCTATTGCTGTGGTTTCCTTAGGAATAGTAACCGCAATGACGTTGAATATATCGTTAGACAAGAATTTAATAGCCGTGTTGTTTTTTGGAACGATTACGGGCTATAATTTTGTAAAATATGCAGGTGTTGCAGGTTTGCATCATCTAAGCTTAACTCCCGGGCTTAAAGCAATTCAAATTTTTTCTTTCTTTAGCGCAATTGCTTTGGCTATTGCTCTTTTTAAGTTGCCCTTAATAGTGTTACTATGGGGGGGTGTTTTTGGTGTGCTCACGAGCTTGTATGCGCTGCCTTTTATTTCGCGAAAGCGAAATTTACGAAGCCTCAAAGGTGTGAAAATATTGATTATCGCTGCAGTGTGGACCGGCGTGGCCGTGATACTACCCGTAATCAATGAAGGAGATGGTTTTACTTGGGATGTATTTGCTATGATAGTTCAAAGATTTCTTTTTGTCATCGCAATTACGATTCCTTTTGAAATTAGAGACTTAAAATACGACACAATCTCTTTGGGTACATTGCCACAATTGATTGGTGTAGGCCCTGCAAAATATCTTGGGGGTTTTTTTTTGGTAGCTGTAGGGGTATTAGAATATCTGAAAGATGAAGTAGGTGCAGTTGAGCTGCTGTCCACCTTTGGAATAGTGTGTGTAACTGGGCTGATATTGTTAAGGGTCAAAGAAAAACAATCTCATTACTATGCTTCCTTTTGGGTAGAATCCCTGCCAATGTTATGGCTGTGCTTGCTTTTGGCTAGTGAATTATTGCTGACTTAATTGTTGTTCCAGTTTTTTCTTTAAGGCTTCTTTTTCGCTATGAGATACAGTCTGTACTTCGGGGCTTTGGATCGCCTGTGTCAATTTGGTATTCTTTATGGTATACTTGCGACATGCACGGCAATAGGCCATGTGAAGAGTGAGCTTCATTTTTTCCCAAAAGCCTGCTTCTTTGTACTGGTTTTTGTCACAAATATGTTCTGCATCGCGACATTTTAATTTAACTTTCATGCTTTTCTTGTTTCTTCAGTTTCATAATTGGGGGTGTTAAAACCATTTTTTTTCCATACAGCTGGCCATCGCGGTTCGCGCTCGGTGAATGATTACCCAAAAATTAGACGGAGTAATATCAAATTCATTACAAATAGCTTCCGTATCAAAATGATCGATGGTTTTCATCTTAAAAATACGGGCTTGTTTTTCTGGTAATTTGCTTAAACAGGTATAAATAGCCTCTCCTAATTCTTCATTTTCAATATGGTCTTCGGCAGTTTTATCAAAGGGATCTGCAACACGTTCTTCTAACCAATCGCCCTCGCTTTCATCATCTTTATAATTAATGTGTACTTCTGCCTTCCCTTTTTTTGAATTGGATTTGCGGTAATGATCAATGATTTTTCGTTTCAGTATAGCAATGAGCCAAGTACGTTCACTGGCTTCGCCTTTGAAATTTTTCATTGACTTTAAACCAGCGAGAAAAGTTTCGGAAATTAGGTCTTGTGCCATATCGCGATCATTGACGCGTGAAATGGTATAATTAAATAGATAGTCGGAATATGAATCGACCCATTTTGTAGGATCTATTGTATTTGCTGGCATAAGCCTTGGTCGTATGTTTCCTCAAAAATAATAAATTTAAGAATAGTTTAGCCCTCCAAAGAGTTCTTTATTGCGAGGTTTCTAATGCTGAGAAACTTGGTTAAATGGCGTTTCAGAAAAAGGAAGTCAAAAAGCTTCCCAAAGATGCCAAAAGGAGTTTCATACTTTAAAACATCTTTGGCTGTTGTGACTCCATTGGAATTTGAAAAGGTATGGACGTGTTTGAATGATTTAAAATTACCTTCAATCATCTCATCTGTAAATGTGTATGGTTTTTCGAAGCTCGAAATAAGGCTCGTATGCGTTAGAAAAACACCAAAATGTTTCCCCCTCCAAGTAACGGTCTCATGAGGCCCAATAATACCAGATGTGACTCCAGCGATGGCTGTTTCTTTGGTCTTGGAGGTCGATTTTTTGTGAAAATCAATATCTAAAGAACGGTTAAATACCGCTTCAATGGTATTTTTAATGGATGTTTCTAAGGTGATTGTTGTCATTTAAGTAGTTCTTTTAAAGCGATTTCTAAGGAGTTAAAACGAAAGGTATATCCCGCTTTAAGTAAGCGTGTGGGAATTACATTGCGACTTTTGAGTATGAGTTCCGTTTCTGTCCGGATGAGACGAGCGCCCATTTTTAAGAGCCCTTTGCCTGCCGGCAGTCCGAAAGGAACTTTCAAGTAATTTCTCATGAGTCGCATGAGTGCAGTGTTGGTCGATGGGGTAGGAGCAACAATGTTTACGGCACCGTCTAGTGTAGGGTGTGCCATAATAAAGGCGATGCTTTGTGCAAAATCAGTTTCATGAACCCAACTAAACTTTTGTTTACCACTGCCTTGTTTGCCTCCTAGACCCATTCGGGTGAGTCTTTGAATAGGTTGTAAAGCACCTCCGTTTTTACCCAATACGATCGAAGTGCGCAAAGCTACCTTTCTGGTTTTTGGGGTCGGACTATTAAAAAATGCGGCTTCCCATGCCTTTGCGACTTCTACAGAAAATCCACTGCCTATTTCGCCGTTTTCTTCGTCCATGAAAGAGTCTAAGCTGTGTGTGTAAATCGTTGCTGTTGAAGAATTAAGCCAAATAGGTGGAGGATTTATACATTGAGAAATAGCGGTACCAAGAATTGTTGTTGAATCTACACGAGAATTCAAGATCGCAGCTTTGTTTTTAGGATTGTAGCGACAATCTACAGAGCGACCTGTCATATTGATTAGTGCATCAGCTTTCTCCAATTCAGTGCACCAAGGACCTTTGGACTTAGCATCCCAAAGGACTGTTCGTACCTTGTCTTTTGGAAGTTTTTGCTTTCGCGAAAGCAAAACAATCTCATCAAATGATGGACTAAAGTGTTTGATGAGGATTGCGCCCAAAAAACCTGTGCCACCTGCTATGATTAATTTTTTCATACCTACTTTGTTGCGGTGATTACATAATACTCAAAAGCCTTTCTGTGTAACCAGCCGTTAACGCAAAAAAGGATGCTTTAAGGTTGCTCCAACTCTGTTTTTTAATTCCTTTTCCTCTCAATAATTGTTTCAAAATAAATCCAGGAATTGCAAATGGAACGTGAAGTACAGAAGGAGCCACTTTCATAGAAACGTCCTCTATTGTAATCGTTGAAAAGCCTATGTTTTTTAAGTGTTTCTGGACTTCTGAAATGACGCCAAGACCGCTTAAACTCAAGCCTTTACAAAGGGCTTCATAGCTGTATTTGCTGCCTAAACATAGCGTCTTAGGGTCCTTTTTAATAAATGCGTCTGCAATAACGAGCGAACTTCCCTTTTTAAGGATGCGTTGGACTTCTTTTAAGGCGTCATGGCAAAAACTTTCTATTGCGATCGCACCGTTTTGACTTTCGCTTAAAAGTGAGGTTTGACAGAAATCCCCTTTGATAATGATCTCCGGATGTTTGAGGAGTCGTCTATTTCCCTCGCGAACTTGGAAGTCGGGTAAAGTGAAGCCAATCATTGATATTAGCGAATTTTGTTCCATCATGTAGCGCATAGTTCCGCCCATGCCGCAACCTAAATCATCGATCATGGTTGAGGTTCGTGGAAGGTGGAGTCGGAGCATGATTTGTCGGTTCATTTCGTTGAGCATGGTGTCACGACGCAATGGATTTGTTTTCCCAAAAATGCAATATCCGAAATGCATATTAAAGTCCTTACTCCAAAACATATAAACCTTTGTAGCTTCATTGTAAAAACGTTAAATGCTCTCTGGGGTTGCATGCTGATTTTTATTGAGATGTTCTAGATGTGTTATGAAGATCGCTTTCATGAGAATAATATTTTTTGGGCGTTGTGAATAAATAGTAGGCTGAATACGACAGCAAATAGTATAAACAGGGCATTCATAAAGTATCCGCCAATCTTAAAGTGCCTTTTTTTCGGAATCTCATACATGGGGTAATATGCTATTTGTGTGGCCACCTTTCCTACCCAATAAGCCGCAATAAGACCAGTTAATGCGAGGGCTAATTTGGTTTGGTTTTGGAGTTCGCTAGGTAGTAAAATAGCGATAAGTCCAAAGGAGAAATTAAGGCCTTGTATGTAGCGTCCATAGGTCTTTGCGATTTCTTGATTCAACGGTTTTAGCTGCTTTACATCGTTGTACCAATCAAATACTTGATGACGAATGTATGGATATATAAGTGCGGTAAAAATCTGCCCTATTCCTCCTAAAATAATGAGCCAATGTGGTATCGTAGTACTCATGTTACTTCGTTTGTTTTTTGATGGATATCATATAGGTGAAGTACAGTGCTAAGGGGATAGGGGGAAGCGTCCAGAACATTTCTGTATAGCAAAGGATTCCAAATAAAATCAAGCCTCCTATGTATAATTGCCTGCTGATATCTTTGGGGGCTTTTAGGAATAAGATAATTCCGGTAAGACCTTGGAAGAGTCCAAAGAAAAAGACGCTCGTTAATAGGATAAAGATCGCGTCATTATTGAAGAGGGTATATAGGCCAATTAGAAGAATGATGCTAAAGAAGATAATGTTCAAGTGGTACAGTGTTTTCATTATGCTTTCATAAATAAATGAAACTTATTGATAAAAAACTCAGCTCATGAGTTTGAAAATAGTTTTTGTAATCCAATTGTCTTTTTGAGCAGTGATTTTTTCAAGCATATTATCTGCACGGGATACAAAGTCATAGAGTTCTTCTGTTTTTGCCTTGAAGTGAGCCGCTTTTGTATTTTCATTGACCGCAATAGCGCTTACATCTTTTAAAACCCGCAGGGTTGGTTTTATTTCTCTTTTGCTGCGTTCTTTTGCGATTTTCCGAGCGAGTTCGTCTATATTTCCTTCTGCTAAAAAGTACTCTCTTCGCTCTCCAGGCTTGTATTCTTTATAGGCAATACCCCAGTCAATTAAAGCACGTAGGTTCATACTTGCATTTCCTCGAGAAATGTGCAATTCCTCCATGACATCCTCCATGCTAAGAGGGTCAGGTGAGATCATGAGAAGTGCATGGATCTGAGCCATCGTTTTGTTGATGCCCCATTGTGATCCAAGGGATCCCCACGTTTGAATGAACTTGTTTTTCGCTTCTTTAAATTCCATAGTTCCAATATACGTATAATTATGGAAGTTTCAGTAACTTTTGAAAGTTAAGTGCAGTTGTATGGGTTTTGATGTTTGCTTTCGCAAAAGCAACTTCTCATGAACCGCAGTATGTTTACGGGAAACCCACACGTATACTAAATAAAGAAGAGATATTTTTATAACTCCCCTAGAGCTCTAATCCATAAAAGGTTAGAAGTTCTTAAAATGAAGAGCAATGAGATATTCTTATGTAATAATTGACAACAACCCTAATACCGCAAATACCATTCATCTTGCTATGGAAAAGCATAATGATTTTCAATGTGTCGGAATAGCAGCAAGTGAAGATAGTGCCCTCAATCTCATTCTAGAATTTACACCCTCGTTGGTCTTTTGGAATATGGAGCTTTCTAACTCAAATTCGCAATTGGCTGCTTTTTGTACAATCAATGAAGCCAATAAGTATTTGGCACAAGCGCCAGAATATATTTTGCTCGCCAAAACAAAAGAGTATGCTATTGAGGCGATTCGACATCAAGTTTTGGATTATATCTTGGAAGATGAAATAGGTAAGTATTCTGTTCAGAGATCCATTTTGAGTTTTAGGAAGAGACAGGTTACCCCAGACCAATCTACTTTGTGTTTAAAGTCGTATGGTGATTACAAATTTGTAGATACCAATCAAATATTATTCTTAAAAGCAGACAATAATACTACAGATTTTGTTTGTGCGGAAGGAACTACAATAAGCGCTTTTAAAAGCTTGAAGTACTTTCAGGATACCCTACCTAGTCACTTTGTTAGGGTGCATAATAGCTATATCGTAAATAGCAGATATATTGCTCGTATCCACTTTGGTAAATCATTGTGTATGATGACCCACTGTGACATCTCAGTGCCTTTTTCAAAATCTTATCGGGATCAAGTGGAAAGACTTAAAAACACCCTTACCACCCAAAGTTTGGTGGTAGCATAGTTTTGATTAATGTGTTCAAGTACCCGTCTGTGACCTTGAACTACAATTCTTAGAGGTATACTCACCAAATCGCCCTGTATACATAGATCTTCACGTAGACTTCTTAATATCTTTACACTGTTTTAAAACATGAGCCCATGGCTCGAAGATCTTCATTATGACGTTATATACAGCAAGGGAATGCCTGTATATATATACATATCGTCAAGTTCCCAAAACTCTAATAGTAAACAAAAACGCTGCATACTACTGTATGCGAATCAAACCCTCATTTGAAAACTTTAACACCTATGAAAACATTTAAAAACACCCTCGCTCTACTTGTATTTTCACTTCTTATTATGTCTTGTGAGACAGAATCGGTAGAAGAAACTATTGGAAATACTAGCTTTCTTGTTGAACTAAACGATACGGAAAATACGGATGATATTGATGACTCTGAAGCAAATGAAGCTGCGCAACGCTCAGATGATGAAGATGATTTGCCAGGAAAAGACTCCGATGATGAAGATGATTTACCAGGAAAAGATTC
>JBLHXM010000100.1:0-12328 GCA_047630395.1 Dokdonia sp. | reverse complement strand
CGTGCATTGCGAGATCGTAAACAATTTTCTAAACCTTCTGTAGTAAGAAGACGTGAGATGCAAAAGGCATCTTATATACAAGGTCTTAGAGATAGCGAAAATATCTAGAGATATCTTAAATCCGTCGTCCTTATAATGGGCTGGATTTAGAAGGAGGCCTTATACGCTTCCCTATCATATAACCGTTGTATTGCAATCTAATTGCGGTACAACGGTTTTTTTTTGTTTGTAGTAGTTTGTATCTTTCAGTGACGAACTCGTACTCTAACACGCTCCTATGTCTATTGTCGCCTTTCTTGATTATCTTTCTTTGGAAAGACATTACAGTTCGCATACGGTCTTGGCGTATGGTAAAGATATCGAGTGTTTTTCTGCTTTCGCGAAAGCAGAATTTGACCAAGTTGATTTGGAAACTATTCAGTACACGCAAATACGAAGTTGGATCGTCCATTTGGTGGATGAAGGCATCTCGAATACGTCTATTAATCGAAAAATAGCATCCTTAAAATCTTATTATAAATTCTTACTTAAAATAGAAGGGATTACTGTTTCTCCTCTGGCGAAACACAGGGCGTTAAAAATGCCTAAGAAAATGCAGGTGCCTTTTTCTATGGAAGAGGTTGATGGGGTGGTGGACTTGTTGAAGGAGGCAACAGATTTTGAATCCCTACGTGATTTAGCGATCGTTGAATTGTTATATTCCACTGGAATGCGTCGTGCCGAACTCATTGGATTGAGTATTGGGAGTGTGAATTTTGAGCAACAAACCGTCAAGGTGTTAGGGAAGCGAAATAAGGAAAGGATTATACCTTTATTGCCGGGCTTGGCAAAAACAGTAAATAGGTATCTATCTGTGCGTCAGGAGTTTGGAATTAATTCACCAGCCGCTCCGTTGTTGATCACCCAAAAGGGAGTTAAATTGTATGATACCCTTGTCTATCGTATTATAAATCGTTATTTTAGTAGAACGTCTAGTAAATTAAAAAAGAGTCCGCATATAATAAGGCATTCCTTTGCGACTCATTTGCTAAACCAAGGTGCCGATTTAAACGTTGTAAAGGAGTTATTGGGACATGCGAGCCTAGCTTCTACACAGGTGTATACTCACACTAGTATAGCTGCGTTAAAAGATGTTTATGGTGCAGCGCACCCTCGTAATAAAAAGTAGGAATTAGACGTATCGATGAAGAAGGCATGATCCCGTGCCAAAGTTATAACCTAAAAAAAAGTGGCTTATGAAAGTAAACGTTGAAGCACCCCAGTTTGTCCCAGATGCAAAGTTGATAGAATTCATCCACAAGAAGTTAAATAAACTAGAGCAATTTTATGATAAGATCATCCATGCGGATGTATTTTTAAAATTGGAGCCTGGGAACAAGCCAGCTAACAAGATTGCTGAAGTTTTATTGAGTGTTCCCGGAGATAAATGTATTGTAAAGAAAAATGCAAAATCCTTTGAGGAGGGCGTTGATGCCTGTGTCCAATCCTTGGAAAGGGTTCTTGTAAAGCGCAAAGAAAAAATAAGATCACAGGTGTGATAAAAAAAAATAAAAAAAGTTTTGTCAGACATTAAAAATGTCTACATTTGCAGTCCGTTAGAAATAGCGGACTTTTTTATGCTTCTTTTCGGGAAGTTTAAGTGAGTAAAAAGCCGATGTAGCTCAGCTGGCTAGAGCAGCTGATTTGTAATCAGCAGGTCGTGGGTTCGAGTCCCTCCATCGGCTCTTTTTTTGGAGTATTTTTTGCTCTAAAAGTGATTAAAATTGTAGGTTGAAATAAAAGTTATTTGTAGCTTTGCACGCTCATAGAAATGAATGTGTTGTGAAACGATAATTATTGCTCCTAAGGAGGGGCGAGATGTTCATTAAAATACAAGACTTTTTTAAGTCTAAATGGGGAGATACTCAAGCGGCCAACGAGGACGGACTGTAACTCCGTTGTGTAAACTTCGCAGGTTCGAATCCTGCTCTCCCCACTAAGAATTTGACTAAAAATTCGCCAAGAGTTCGCTTTTGTGTTAGTTTGTATTGAAATTCTGTGTTCAGAATTTTTTCTGGGCGGAGTGCTGAGCATCGCGAGGTGTTCTTTTAGCGACTAGAATTTTTTTGTTTTGGTTATTTTGAAATTTTGAACACCTTTAGTTTTGATGTTTTTGTCAATACTATAAATGCGGGAGTAGCTCAGTTGGTAGAGCGTCAGCCTTCCAAGCTGAATGTCGCCAGTTCGAACCTGGTCTCCCGCTCTTAAGTACCTTTGAGGTATTGAGCTTTTGCAAATATATCTTGTGGTATACGTGTGAAAACATAAGCCGACGTAGCTCAGGGGTAGAGCGTTTCCTTGGTAAGGAAGAGGCCACGGGTTCAATTCCCGTCGTTGGCTCAAAAAAAATATAAAGTATAATGAGTGTTGGTCGCACTCACTTTTCGTGTTTAAGGAAAGGTAATCATGGCCATTATAATTAAACACTAATAATAACTAAGATTAAATAGATTAAATCATGGCAAAGGCAAATTTTGACCGCTCGAAACCGCACTTAAACATCGGTACAATTGGGCATGTAGATCACGGTAAAACTACTCTTACTGCAGCGATCACTACTGTATTGGCAAACGCAGGATTATCAGAAATGAGATCTTTTGACTCTATTGATAATGCTCCTGAGGAAAAGGAAAGAGGTATTACTATTAATACATCTCACGTTGAGTATTCAACTGCAAATCGTCACTATGCACACGTTGACTGTCCAGGTCACGCCGATTATGTAAAGAACATGGTTACTGGTGCTGCTCAAATGGACGGTGCTATTCTTGTGGTTGCGGCTACAGATGGTCCTATGCCACAAACACGTGAGCACATACTTCTTGGTCGTCAGGTAGGTATTCCTCGTATGGTTGTATTCATGAATAAAGTGGATATGGTGGATGATGAAGAGTTACTTGAGCTTGTTGAGATGGAGATTAGAGATCTTCTTTCTTTCTACGAGTATGATGGAGATAACGGACCTGTTGTTGCTGGTTCTGCTCTTGGTGCATTGAACAGTGAGCCAAAGTGGGTTGAAACTGTAATGGAACTTATGGCTGCTGTTGATGCTTGGATTGAAGAGCCTATTCGTGAAACGGATAAGGATTTCTTAATGCCTATCGAAGATGTATTCTCTATTACTGGTCGTGGTACTGTTGCTACAGGTCGTATTGAAACTGGAGTTGCAAATACAGGAGATCCTGTAGAGATTATCGGTATGGGAGCTGAGAAATTGACTTCTACTATAACTGGTATTGAGATGTTCCGTAAGATCCTTGATAGAGGAGAAGCTGGAGATAACGCAGGTATCCTATTAAGAGGTATTGAGAAGTCTCAAATCTCTCGTGGTATGGTAATTACTAAGCCAGGATCTGTAACACCACATGCTAAATTTAAAGCTGAGGTTTATATCTTGAAAAAAGAAGAAGGTGGACGTCACACTCCATTCCATAACAATTACCGTCCACAGTTTTATGTGCGTACAACGGATGTAACTGGAAACATTATGCTTCCAGATGGAATTGAAATGGTGATGCCTGGGGATAACTTGACAATTACTGTTGATCTTATTCAGCCAATCGCTTTAAACCTTGGTCTTCGTTTTGCTATCCGTGAAGGAGGTAGAACTGTAGGGGCAGGTCAGGTGACTGAAATTCTAGACTAATAATTTAGATTGTATATAAGGGTAAAGGTGTCTCGTTTTAACGGGACGCCTTGACTTTTGTTAAGGAAGTAATTGTTTGAATGTGAAACATACAGGCGATTACTAGAGAAAAAATATATTTACGGGTTTAGCTCAGTTGGTAGAGCACTGGTCTCCAAAACCAGGTGTCGGGAGTTCGAGTCTCTCAACCCGTGCAGATAACAATATTATGGCTGGAATAGTAAACTACGTTCAAGAATCATATAACGAATTAAGGAATCATGTTACATGGACTCCATTGGCAGAGGCGCAACGCCTCATGGTAGTGGTAGCTGTATTTTCAGTAGTATTTGCCCTCGCAGTTTGGGGAGTAGATACTGTTTTTAGTAGAGTAATTGCATGGTACTTCGAAACAATAGTTAAAGGATTATAAATTAGATAATGGCTAAAGCAAACAACACCAAAAATTGGTATGTCGTAAGGGCCGTTAGTGGTCAAGAGAATAAGATTAAAGCGTATATCGAACAAGAGCGCGCACGTCTTAATCTTGAAGATTATATCGAAGAAGTTCTAGTTCCAACAGAAAAAGTAATACAGATCCGTAAAGGAAAGAAGGTAAATAAAGAACGGGTTTACTTTCCAGGTTACATTATGGTAAAAGCCTTTTTAGGCGGTGAAATTCCTCACATTATTAAGTCAATTAATGGTGTAATAGGATTTTTAGGAGAGGTAAAAGGAGGAGATCCTGTGCCACTTAGAAAAGCGGAGGTGAATCGTATGTTAGGGAAGGTTGATGAGCTTGCAGTAAAAGAAGATAGCCTTGCTATTCCTTTTACTCCTGGAGAAACTGTAAAAGTGATCGATGGTCCTTTTAATGGTTTTAACGGTACCGTAGAGAAAGTAAATGAAGAGAAGCGTAAGTTGGAAGTGATGGTGAAGATTTTTGGAAGAAAGACGCCTCTTGAATTGAGTTACATGCAAGTCGAGAAAGTATAAGAGATTAATTGTTACATTAATATATTTTGGATTTTGTTCTATTGCTTCCACTTTATGAACAGGTCGAATTAAATTTTTAGAAATGGCAAAAGAAGTAAGTAAGGTTGTAAAGTTACAAGTACGAGGAGGCGCTGCAAACCCTTCTCCACCAGTAGGACCTGCTTTGGGTGCGGCCGGCGTAAATATCATGGAGTTCTGTAAGCAGTTTAATGCTAGAACACAAGATAAAGCTGGTAAAGTACTTCCTGTTGTTATTACTGTTTATGGAGATAAGTCTTTTGACTTTGTTATTAAAACTCCACCAGCAGCAGTTCAATTAATGGAAGCAGCCAAAGTTAAGGGAGGTTCTGGTGAGCCCAACCGTAAGAAAGTTGCAAAAGTTACTTGGGATCAAGTACGCACAATTGCAGAAGACAAAATGCCTGATTTGAATGCATTTGAAATCGGAAGCGCTATGAAAATGGTAGCCGGTACAGCGCGTTCAATGGGTATCACGGTAAAAGGCGGAGACGCTCCTAACTAACATCCAAAAAAGTAAATTAAAATGGCAAAATTAACAAAAAAGCAAAAAGAAAATCAAGGAAAAGTTGAGGCTGGTAAGGCTTATTCAGTCCCTGATGCTTGTGCTTTAATAAAAGAGGTTAGCAACGTAAATTTCGATGCTTCCGTAGATATTGCTGTACGTCTTAATGTAGATCCACGTAAAGCCAATCAAATGGTGCGTGGTGTTGTTACTTTACCTCACGGTACAGGTAAGGATGTTAAGGTTCTTGCATTGGTTACTCCGGATAAGGAAGACGAAGCAAGAGCAGCAGGTGCAGATTACGTAGGATTGGATGAGTACCTTGAGAAAATCAAAGGTGGTTGGACTGATGTAGATGTAATTATCACAATGCCTAGTGTTATGGGTAAATTAGGGCCATTAGGACGTGTCTTAGGACCACGTGGTTTAATGCCTAACCCAAAGACAGGTACAGTAACTATGGATATTTCAAAAGCAGTTACAGAAGTGAAAGCTGGTAAAATTGACTTTAAAGTTGATAAGACGGGTATTGTTCATGCTTCTGTTGGGAAAGCATCTTTTGACGCGGATAAGATTACTGGAAACGCAATGGAATTATTAACCACATTAGTAAAGTTGAAGCCTACTACAGCTAAGGGAGTGTACATTAAGAGTATTTTCTTATCAAGTACAATGAGTCCTGGTATTGAAGTAGATTCTAGACGTTTTGCTGACTAGTTAAATTTTAAATTATGACAAGAGAAGAAAAATCAGTAGTAATTAAAGATTTAACTACACAGTTGGCAGAGAATGCTAATATCTATCTAGCCGATATTTCAGGATTGAATGCAGGTGCGACATCAAACTTACGTCGTGCATGTTTCAAAGCGGGGATTAAGCTTGCGGTAGTTAAGAATACATTGCTTGCAAAGGCAATGGATGCATCAGATAGAGATTTTGCAGAACTTCCAGAAGTTCTGAAAGGGAACACTGCAATCATGTTATCTGAAACAGGAAATGCACCAGCAAAGGTTATCAAAGAATTTCGTAAGAAATCGGATAAGCCTTTATTGAAAGGAGCATTTATTGAGGAAGCAGTCTATGTTGGCGATGATCAACTAGATGCTCTTGTTGATATCAAATCTAGAGAAGAGCTTATTGGAGACGTCATTGGATTACTTCAATCACCAGCTAAGAACGTTATTAGCGCTCTTAAGTCTGGAGGTAGCACAATCGCTGGTATCATCAAAACACTTTCTGAAAAGGAAGAATAGTCAAGTACGCACACAACACAATTATATTTTATTAAAGATTTTAAAAACGATAGAAAATGGCAGATTTAAAAGATTTCGCAGAACAATTGGTTAACCTTACTGTAAAAGAAGTAAATGAGTTAGCTACTATTTTAAAAGACGAGTATGGTATCGAGCCTGCTGCTGCTGCTGTAGCAGTTGCTGCTGGTGGTGCTGGTGGTGGAGACGCTGTTGAGGAGAAGTCTGAATTTGACGTAATCCTTACGGCTGCAGGTGGTTCTAAACTAGCTGTAGTAAAACTAGTTAAGGAATTAACTGGTGCTGGTCTTAAAGACGCAAAAGCGCTTGTAGATAATGCTCCTTCTCCAATTAAAGAAGGTGTATCTAAAGATGAAGCTGAAGCACTTAAAGCTCAATTAGAAGAAGCTGGTGCTGAAGTTGAGCTTAAGTAAGCTCACTACATACAGTAGATAAAGGTTTAGGTCAATGCGTTTTTTCAAAAGCGCAAATTGACCTAAACCATTTGTCGTATATAACGGTCACGGTTTTGCAGTGACAAGACGCTTTATTGATTTGAGGTCTATAACCAGAAATCAAGTATCGACTTACAGCAACTGTGAGTCAAGTTTCTAATCAAATTTCGTTCGTTGATGATGCAAGATGCAAAACAAGCTGAAAGAATTAGTTTCTCCTCGGTAAAGAACAGACCTGACTATCCAGACTTTTTGGATATACAGGTAAAATCCTTCCAAGATTTCTTCCAACTGGAAACAAAACCAGATGAAAGAGGTGATGAGGGTCTTTACAACACTTTCCTAGAGAACTTTCCTATTACTGACACTCGTAATAACTTTGTCTTAGAGTTTTTAGATTATTTCGTAGATCCACCAAGGTATTCTATCCAAGAATGTATTGAACGTGGCCTTACGTATAGTGTGCCGTTAAAAGCACGTCTAAAACTTTACTGTACAGACGAAGAACATGAAGACTTTGAAACTATCGTACAAGATGTATATTTAGGGACTATTCCTTATATGACACCTAGTGGTACGTTTGTGATCAATGGTGCTGAGCGTGTTGTGGTTTCACAATTACACCGTTCACCAGGGGTTTTCTTTGGACAGTCCTTCCACGCAAATGGAACAAAATTATATTCTGCCCGTGTAATTCCTTTCAAAGGATCATGGATTGAATTTGCTACAGACATTAATAGTGTGATGTATGCATACATCGATCGTAAAAAGAAGTTGCCAGTAACAACACTCTTTAGAGCGATTGGGTTTGAACGAGATAAGGATATTCTTGAGATTTTTGACCTTGCTGAAGAGGTGAAGGTTTCAAAATCTGGACTCAAAAAGTATATGGGACGCAAACTTGCTGCTCGTGTATTGAATACTTGGCATGAAGACTTCGTAGATGAAGATACCGGCGAAGTAGTATCTATTGAGCGTAACGAGATTGTGCTTGATCGTGATACTGTTCTTGAAAAAGAACATATTGAAGAAATCCTCGAAGCAGGTGCAAAGACGATTCTTCTTCACAAAGAAGATAATCAGCAGGCTGACTATGCGATTATTCATAATACATTACAGAAGGATCCAACAAACTCTGAAAAAGAGGCTGTTGAGCATATATATCGTCAATTACGTAATGCTGAGCCGCCAGATGAAGAAACGGCTCGTGGTATTATTGACAAATTATTCTTTTCAGATCAACGTTACAATTTAGGTGAGGTAGGTCGTTATAGAATGAATAAAAAATTAGGTCTTGATATTGAAATGGATAAGCAAGTGCTTACCAAGTTGGACATCATTACTATTATCAAATATCTTATTGAGTTGATTAACTCTAAAGCAGAGATTGATGATATTGATCACTTATCAAACCGTCGTGTACGTACTGTTGGTGAGCAATTATCTTCTCAGTTTGGAGTAGGTCTTGCTCGTATGGCTCGTACCATTCGTGAGCGTATGAATGTACGTGATAACGAAGTGTTTACTCCTATTGATTTGATTAATGCAAAGACCCTGTCTTCTGTTATTAATTCATTTTTTGGAACGAACCAGCTTTCACAGTTTATGGATCAAACCAATCCCCTTGCCGAGATTACGCACAAGCGTCGTCTTTCTGCACTTGGACCTGGAGGCCTTTCTCGTGAGCGTGCTGGTTTTGAGGTACGTGATGTACACTATACACACTATGGGCGTTTATGTCCAATTGAAACTCCTGAAGGGCCAAACATTGGTTTGATTTCTTCACTGTCGGTGTACGCCAAAGTAAATGGAATGGGATTCATTGAGACACCATACCGTAAAGTAGTTGATGGTAAAATTGATTTAATTACAGAACCTCAATATTTAAGTGCCGAAGAGGAAGAAGGAATGTTGATTGCCCAGGCAAACAACCCGATGAAAGATGATGGGACTATTGAGATCGATAAAGTAATTGCACGCCAGGAAGGTGATTTCCCAGTAGTGGATTCCACTGCCGTTCATTACGCCGATGTTTCACCAAATCAAATCGCATCTATTTCTGCATCTTTAATTCCATTTTTGGAACATGATGATGCAAACCGTGCATTGATGGGATCAAACATGATGCGTCAAGCAGTGCCATTATTAAGAGCAGATGCTCCTATTGTGGGAACCGGTCTTGAACGTCAAGTAGCTACCGATTCTAGAGTATTGATCAACGCCGAAGGCGATGGTACTGTAGAGTATGTAGATGCAAGAGAAATCCACATAAAATATGATCGTTCGGATGATGAGCGTTTAGTGAGCTTTGATGATGATATCAAATCTTATAACCTTATTAAATTCCGTAAGACCAACCAGAGTACAAGCATCAACCTGAAACCGATCGTTCGTCAAGGAGATCGTGTGAAGCGAGGTCAAGTACTATGTCAAGGGTATGCTACCGAAAATGGTGAGCTTGCGCTTGGACGAAATTTGAAAGTAGCCTTCATGCCTTGGAAAGGGTATAACTTTGAGGATGCAATCGTAATTTCTGAAAAGGTAGTACGTGATGATATCTTTACATCAATTCATATTGATGAATATTCATTAGACGTTCGTGATACTAAATTAGGTAACGAAGAGCTGACAAATGATATTCCTAACGTTTCTGAAGAGGCTACAAAAGACCTTGATGAATACGGGATGATCCGCGTTGGAGCAGAAGTGAAGCCGGGAGATATTCTTATTGGTAAGATTACGCCGAAAGGGGAATCAGATCCTACGCCAGAAGAAAAACTATTACGCGCCATTTTTGGAGACAAAGCTGGAGATGTAAAAGATGCTTCTTTAAAAGCGTCACCTTCTTTGCACGGTGTTGTAATTAACAAGAAGTTATTTGCAAGAGCTATTAAAGATAAGCGAAAGCGAGCAAAAGATAAAGAAGATATCTCATTGCTTGAGGATCAATACGATGTGAAGTTTGACGACTTGCAAGCTGTTTTAATTGATAAATTATTCAAACTTGTAAACGGAAAAACGGCACAAGGTGTTATGAATGACCTTGGGGAAGAAGTGCTTCCTAAAGGAAAGAAATATACCCTAAAGATGTTGAATTCTGTAGAGGACTATACGCACCTTACACAAGGTGTATGGACCACAGATGCAGATACAAATCGTTTGATCGCAGATCTCTTACATAATTATAAGATTAAAGAAAACGACCTTCAAGGAAATCTACGTCGTGAGAAGTTTACTATCTCTGTAGGTGATGAGCTTCCAGCCGGTATTATCAAACTTGCTAAAGTATACATCGCCAAGAAACGTAAACTGAAAGTAGGAGATAAGATGGCAGGACGTCACGGTAACAAGGGTATTGTAGCCCGTATCGTTCGTCAAGAAGATATGCCATTCCTAGAAGATGGAACACCAGTAGATATTGTATTGAATCCACTTGGAGTACCATCTCGTATGAATATTGGTCAGATATATGAAACTGTTCTTGGATGGGCTGGTCAGAAATTAGGTCGTACGTATGCGACGCCTATTTTTGATGGAGCAACACTTGACGAGATCAATACATTGACAGATGAAGCGGGAATTCCACGTTTTGGACATACCTACCTTTATGATGGTGGAACGGGAGATCGTTTTGATCAACCGGCAACTGTTGGGGTGATCTATATGTTGAAACTAGGACACATGGTTGATGATAAGATGCACGCGCGTTCTATCGGACCATACTCTTTGATTACGCAACAACCTCTTGGGGGTAAGGCGCAATTTGGAGGCCAGCGTTTTGGAGAGATGGAAGTATGGGCTCTTGAGGCTTATGGTGCATCTGCTACATTGCGTGAGATTCTTACTGTAAAATCAGATGATGTAATAGGTAGAGCTAAGACATACGAAAGTATTGTAAAAGGCGAACCTATGCCAGAGCCAGGTTTACCGGAATCTTTCAACGTATTGATGCATGAACTTAAGGGACTAGGACTAGACATTCGTCTGGAAGAGTAGTTTGATTACAATTTCGCGAAAGCTATTTCTTAGAAGTACGCTTTCGCGAAAGCGTAATACCAAACAACACAATTTTAATGAATTTCGACACATTGAATTATGGCAAGAAATAATGATAAGCAAGTAACACCAAGCTTCAGTAAGATCTCTATCGGTTTAGCTTCTCCGGAATCTATCCTAGGAGCTTCAAGAGGTGAAGTGCTTAAGCCAGAAACTATTAATTACCGTACGCACAAACCAGAGCGTGACGGTTTATTCTGTGAACGTATCTTCGGTCCTGTAAAGGATTATGAGTGTGCTTGTGGAAAATATAAAAGAATTCGCTACAAAGGAATCGTATGTGACCGTTGTGGTGTTGAAGTAACCGAAAAGAAAGTACGTCGCGATCGCGTAGGGCACATTAGCCTTGTCGTGCCAGTGGCGCATATCTGGTACTTCAGAAGTTTACCTAACAAAATAGGATACTTATTAGGGCTTCCGTCTAAGAAATTAGACATGATTATTTATTATGAGCGTTACGTGGTAATTCAACCAGGTATTGCAAAGAATGAAGAAGGGGAAGAATTAAACAAGATGGATTTCCTTACAGAAGAAGAATATCTAAACATATTAGATAGTGTTCCTCAAGAGAATCTATACCTCGATGATAATGATCCTAACAAGTTCATCGCAAAGATGGGTGCGGAATGTCTTATCGAATTATTAAGACGTATCGATCTTAATGAGCTTTCTTACGAGTTACGTCACAAAGCAAATAATGAAACGTCTAAACAACGTAAGACAGAGGCTTTAAAGCGTCTGCAAGTAGTTGAAGCTTTACGTGATGCAAATAAAAATCGTGAAAACCTTCCAGAATGGATGATCATGAAAGTAGTTCCGGTGATTCCGCCAGAGTTACGTCCATTGGTGCCATTGGATGGAGGTCGTTTTGCGACTTCAGATTTAAATGACTTATATCGTCGTGTTATTATACGTAACAACCGTTTGAAGCGATTGATGGAAATCAAAGCTCCAGAAGTTATTTTACGTAATGAAAAGCGTATGCTACAGGAATCTGTAGATTCACTTTTTGATAATACACGTAAGTCATCTGCTGTCAAGACAGATAGCAACAGACCGTTAAAATCACTTTCTGATTCATTAAAAGGTAAGCAAGGGCGTTTCCGTCAAAACTTACTTGGTAAGCGTGTAGATTACTCGGCACGTTCGGTAATCGTCGTTGGACCAGAATTAAGATTGTTCGAATGTGGTATTCCTAAGGGAATGGCAGCTGAACTTTACAAGCCTTTTGTGATTCGTAAATTGATCGAAAGAGGGATCGTAAAGACGGTGAAGTCTGCAAAGAAAATTATAGATAAAAAAGAGCCAGTTGTATGGGATATTTTGGAAAACGTTCTTAAAGGACATCCAATTCTCTTGAACCGTGCTCCTACGCTTCACCGTT
>JBLHXM010000099.1:0-12377 GCA_047630395.1 Dokdonia sp. | reverse complement strand
CCTGCCATCTTCCCAACAAACCAGTATTGCCTACCACATTTTTGAGGCCTTTGGCTATATGTTGTATCCCAACGGCAAACCCATGATTTTGCAATACGGAGATTGCGACCTGAACGCTGCGTTTATTATTCTTTTGATACTCCCCCTGAAGATCAGAAACCATAGGCATCACCTTAAAATCATATGCTTTATGAAGCGGTGCATTCAGCTTTCGCGAAAGCGCACTAAAAACAGCTTCCGTCTCCTTGTGAAATTCGCCTATAACAACAGGAACTCCTTCTTTGATAATCCCTCCTTTTTCTTGAGCAATTTCTGCCAAGGTATTTCCTAAAAACTGAGTGTGATCCATCCCAATGTTCGTAATCACTGAAAGCTCTGGTGTAATCACATTAGTAGCATCTAATCTTCCTCCTAGACCTACTTCAATGATTGCGATGTCCACCTTTTTTTGTGCGAAGAAAGCAAAGGCCATACCTACCGTCATTTCGAAAAAAGACAATTGATTGGCTTCAAAAAAAACCATGTGCTTCTTTACAAATCCCATGACAAATTGCTTACTCACCACGTCCCCATTCAAACGAATGCGTTCCCTAAAATCTTTTAAATGTGGAGAGGTATATAAGCCCACAGAATACCCCGCTTCCTGCAGCACCGAAGCGAGCATATGACTCGTAGAGCCCTTGCCATTGGTTCCAGCCACATGAATGCTCTTAAACTGCGTATGAGGATTTCCCAAATGCGCGACAAGCAATTCAATCTTGTCTAAATCTATTTTATAGGCCGCCGCTCCCTGACGTTGGTACATCGGGAGTTGTGTAAAAAGCCAGTCGATGGTTTCTTGGTAGGTGATAATATTTATTTTTTAAGAAGCTTTCGCGAAAGCGTTTGTCCGCCAACTTCTATCTGTACAATATACAGTCCGCTAGCAAAACCATCAAGAGAAATGGTCTTTTCCGTTCCGTCAAATGTCAATTGTTTCTGTAGCTGTCCCAATTGATTATAAATAGCCACAGACACCTTCCCCTTGAATACTGATGAAGACAAGGTCACTCGGTCTCTCGCTGGATTGGGATACATCTGAATATCGTTGGCAGTGATTCTAACTTCTGACACAGACAATGGATTTGTACCCACGTCTATTTTATAGCTAGAACGTCCGTAGGTTCCCGCAAACAAAAAGCCAGAGTTTTCATCCAAATGTAAATCTGTCACGACTACTGACGGCATATTTTCTCCAAAAGGTGTCCAGGTCGTTCCCTGATCCGAAGAGGCCAAAACCCCAATATCTGTCCCCAAATACAAATTATCAAAACTATCGATCTCTATATCACTCACTGGGATATCTGGAATAGTATTGGACAAGTCATTCCAGGTAGTTCCAGTATCTGTACTCATAAACACATGTCCATCGTCTTCTCCAAAACGATACCCAGAAAAAGTTACATACACTTCATTTGGCGCATTAGGAGATGCTTGAACGCGCGTTACCCAGCGATCGGGTAAACCTGCACTTATATTGACATAATTGACACCTCCATCTATTGAAGACCATACATTCCCGTCATCTGTTCCTACATAAATAAGGTCGCTATCCAACGGAGAAACATCAATGGTTGTCAAGGTTCCAAATGCCAAATTCCCAGTACTAGGGCCATTGGTCAGATCGGGGCTTATCGACGTCCAATTATCTGCTCCATTAGTAGAGCGATATAGACGATTTGTTCCATAATACATAATTGCATTGTCCTGGGGGTCAAAAGCGATTGGTGTATCCCAATTATTTCGATCTCCGCCAGCAATACCATTTAAAGCTCCTGAAAAACTACCCCCACCATTCGTCGACTTGCCTAAGTTCCCACGTTGTGACAATGCATACATTATATCTCCATTGTCCTTGTTTACTAATGGCTGGAAACCATCACCACCAAAAATAGGGTTCCAATCGGACAGTCCTCCTGTATTCGTCCGAATGGTATTATTATCTTGAGCCCCTCCAAAGGTTCTATTGGAATCTGAAGGATCCACATAAAAGCGATAAAACTGTGTGATAGGCAGACTTAAATCTTTTACCGAAGCATCTCCACTATTACTACTTACATAGAGTCCGCCGTCATTCCCAAGATACACTTCCGTGGGATCTGAAGGATTAAAAGCCAAAGCATGTTGATCGACATGTACATTTGGAAATGTTGTCTGCCAAGTCGTCCCACCATCAATAGTTTTGGCCATATCAAAACCAACATGATATACCTCATCTTCATTGACAGGATTGATAAACAACCCTCCAAACCACCAATGGAATCCAACATTTGTCAACTGACTAGAATTTACAGTTGTCCAATTGGCTCCTGCATCAGCAGTTCTATACATTCCTTGAATATTTCCAGTTGCATCTGCATACGAAGCATACAATACATTAGGATTTGAGGCCGCGATATCAATACTAATACGTCCTTTCAAGTTACCATCACTAGGCAAACCTGTAGTCAATTCGTTCCAAGTAGCACCCCCATCTGTTGTTTTAAAAATACCCGATGTTGGCCCTCCATAGGTTCTATTTTCAGGCGTACGTTCTCGCTCCCATGCAACGGCATAAACGGTAAGAGGGTCTGAAGGGTCCATCGTCATATCGATGATTCCTGTTTTGTTTGAGATAAAGAGTATCTGGTCCCAGCTAGTACCTCCGTCGGTACTTTTATAAACGCCTCGATTTGTGTCATTTCTAAACAAAGGCCCCATTGCTCCTACATAGAGTGTATTTACATCCATAGGATCTACAAGAATTTTTCCAATGCTTCCCACATTTTCTAATCCGCGAGACGTCCACGTCAACCCTGCATCATCACTACGATATACACCATCCCCATCATACGCTAATGATCCACCTCCAGCATTTACTTCTCCCGTTCCTACATAGATAATTTCATTATCACCGGGAGCAAGGGCGATATCCCCAATAGACAACATGGGTTGATCATCAAAAATAGGTTGCCAACTGCTACCTCCATCACTCGATAAAAATATTCCTCCAGAAGCTGCGCCCACATAGATAGGATTTCCTGCTAAATCGCTCACTTCAATATCGGTAATGCGTCCACCTGTATTTAAGGGACCTGTGAATTCCCAGATATTGGCTTGATTGCGTTGTTTTTCTAGCTCCTCTTTTTTCCAAATAGCGGCCTCTCGATACGCCCCAGGTTTGATCTCTCCCGTGGGATAGGCACGCTGCATAAATAAATAATCGTTGGGTAATTTATCTGGTTTGTGCGCTGTTAATTGTTCGTGTTGCGCTTTCGCGAAAGCATCATTCTTTTGAACCATTGTATACACACTAAAAATGGCGATAACAACGACAACCATTGAAAGTAGAATTTTCTTTTTCATAATAGGTAGTATCGATTACCTGTTAAAGGTACTATTTTAAGGAAAATAGACCTTCAAAAACTATTGAATTTCTACAACAATGCCCTTGCAGTGTTTCCTATTGACAACAACATACCCACGGTAAATGCGATAATATTCACACGAAGTAATTTGGAACGCGGTATATCATAATAGCTATAGACCCCTTTTCTATTTGCAAGGAAAATAAAACAACCAAAAAAAAGAATGAATAATGGAATCGTCTTAAGCAGCAAAAGAAAATCACTACCCCCATCTGAAAGAGAGATATAAGCTACCGAAATCAGAAGGAAATAGAAGTAGCTAGTTATAAGAATCCAAGCAATTTTTTGTTTCAAAAAAATTCCAATCATCGGTAGGCATACTAGTAAAATAGCACTGAAATAGCTAAAAAAAATGTACCAACTAAAACCATCAATCCAGAGGGTTTCATTCCCTGTAAATGTATAGTACGAATACAATCGATCTACCGAATACCAAGAAGCAAGAACGAAAAGTACAACCACAATACTTTTAAGAAAAACAATGACAGTGAGCTGCTTTGTGATTGGGATGTGCATTAGTCTGAAAGACTAAATCGGTATACGATTTTTCCTATTTGTTTGGAAGGTGCTTTGGAATCTGCATTGAATTTTGTGGCGAGTGCGGCAGCCTTAGCTGGTTCTAAGAGACAACGAGAATTATTGGTAGTCCCACGTACACCGGGAGTTGCTTTTATGACTCTTCCGTTACGATCTACTTCAATACTTACCACTACAGTTCCAGCTTCATTACATTCTTGAACGCGCTTAGGTTTTCCTAAAGCTTTACGTCCTCCTAATTGGTAATTTCCATCACCATCGAGACCTGTTCCTGTACCGTAATAACTCGACGCGTTGGGATCTCCATTCGGGTCTCCTTGGTCTCCAGGACCTCCTCCTTCACCTTGTCCCTCTTGAGCAACACCGTCACTTTTTGGCCCATTGATCAAGGCATCCAAAGCATTGGTTGTGGAGGCATCTGGTGTTGGGTCTGGCACCGCTTCTACCTTTGGCTCTTCCACTGGTTTTTCAACCGGCTTTTCTACTTTAGGCTTGGGTACTTCTTTAGGTTTTTCTTCAATCACAGGCGCATCTTCTATGTCCTGAGTAATCACTTCATCTTTAATTTCTGGTTCTGGAGGGGTAGGCACAGGTTGTGGCGCTGTATTTTTAGGTGCCGAAGCAACAGGTTTTGTAGGCTGTACATTCCCTGATCCAACATCAGAAGTGCCAAAGTTTACGGCAATTCCTCCTTCTATGGGCGGATCCATATACGTCATCCCTACAAAAAACAAGAGCACTAGAATAATCGCCATCAGAATGCTGGTGATGGTGAAAGATTTTCTTTTATGTACGGTATCTAAATATGCCAAAGTATATATGGTATTGGGTATGTGATCAATGCATTACAAGAAAGATGCCTAAATACGGTTTGTTATTCTTTTAATTAGGCCGTACCGCCAATACAATCTTGTATTTATTCCGGTTGGCGATATCCATGATCTTCACTGCATTTTCAATAGGCACGCCTTCTTCGACACGCAAGATAATGGTCGGCTCTTCGATACCTCCTAATTCTTTGGTTATAAGCGCTTCAATCGAACGCTCATTCACTCTTTCTTTATTGACATAGTAATCTAAGTCCTTGGTGATACTCACCGATAGATTTTGCTTGTTACTCGTCTTTCCTTTTGCTTTTGGCAAAATGAGATCCAATGCATCTGGCGTAATGGCCGGAGAGGTCAGCAAGAAGAACACCAATAACAGGAATACAATATCTGTCATGGAGCTCATGCTGAATTCTGGGCTTACTTTATTTCTTCCGCGCAGATTCATATTAGATAGGCTCGTTTAGAAGGTCTAAGAAATCTACTGCATTGGCTTCCATAGAGTGCACTACTTTATCTGTACGCACTACTAAGTGATTGTATCCCATATAGGCAATAATACCGACAATCAATCCTGCTACTGTGGTGGTCATCGCCGTATAAATACCTTCTGCTAGCGTTCCCATTTCTGCTTGTCCAGAACTGGTTGCTAGGGTATGAAAAGCGAGTACCATTCCGATAACAGTTCCGAGGAAACCAATCATTGGAGCAGCTCCTGCAATGGTTGCTAGGACACTTACGTTTTTCTCTAATCGATATACTTCTAGTTTCCCACTATTCTCGATAGCGGTATTGATATCCTCTAGTGGACTCCCAATTCGAGAGATCCCTTTAGCCGTAAGACGGGCAACAGGAGATTTGGTTTGTGCACACAATATTTTTGCGGCTTCTATATTTCCACTGGTCACATTATCACGAATTTGATTCATGAAATTTCCATCAATTTTGGAAGCTGCTTTAATTGCAAATAAGCGTTCAAAGTAGATATAAACTGCTACAAAAAGCAAAACGAAAAGGACACCAATAATGATCATTCCTGCCGTTCCACCTGTAACAAGCAAATCGATAATGGATAGTGTTTTTTCTACAGGCTCCTCAGCCCCAAGCGCATCTGCTGCTTCTTGTGCACCATCTTGTAAAAAGGTATTCAACATAATTTTGATTTAGTTAGTTTGATAACGGGGATTCTAAAGAATAAGTATGTTTTACAAAGAGAACATAATCACCAGATAGATGTAACCGACAATAAATCCAATGGCAGCCAACCATGCTATTTTCTTTAAGTACCAGATAAAATCGATCTTTTCCATTCCCATTGCAGCAACGCCTGCCGCCGATCCAATGATTAACATACTTCCTCCAGTTCCCGCAGAAAAAGCAATTGCATGCCATAGGTCTGCGTCTAATTCGGTACCTCCATACATTCCAATGGAAGCAGCAACGAGCGGCACATTATCAATAATGGCGGAGAATACACCCAATAGAGCGACCACAATATCCTGATTAGGAATTGCAGCCTGCAAGACCTCAGCAAGGTAGCGGAGTGTTCCAACTTCTTGCCCACCGATACTTCCGTAAACTAAAGTCTCCAAAGCGCCTACGGCCATTAAAATTCCTAAGAAGAATAATATACTCGAGATCTCTATCCTGGATAAGGCTTTGTGCGCAGAATACAAGTGACGGTTTTCTTTAGAAAAATCTTCTTCTGGATGGATATATTCAGAAACGAGCCATACGATCCCCAGCGCCAACATCATTCCCATATATGGAGGAAGATGCGTTAAGGTTTTAAAAATAGGCACAGATACAATCATTCCCAATCCAAGGAACAACATAGTTTTACTACTTAGCAAACGTCCCTCCTCTGTATCTTCATCCTCCTCGATGATTTCAATATTCCCTTTGAAGGCGGGTAGATACATTGCAATTATAAAAGGAACTGCAAAGCACAATATAGAAGGTATGACTAAAGTGGTTATAAGTCCGCTTACAGAAACTTTATTTGCAATCCACAACATTGTGGTCGTTACATCTCCAATTGGAGACCAAGCACCCCCTGCATTGGCAGCAATAACTACCATACCTGCAAACCAAAGACGTTCATTTTTGTTCGGAATCAATTTTCGCAACAGCGTAATCAAAACAATCGTTGCCGTTAGGTTATCAATTATCGCCGATAATATAAATGCCAAAATTCCAATAATCCAGAGTAGTTTCTTCTTACTACGAGTATTTACTGCGGTTTTAAGAACATCAAACCCTCTGTGTAAATCAATAATCTCCACAATGGTCATCGCTCCTATTAGGAAAACCAATATCTCTGCGGTCTTTCCTAAATGGTGCAATAAGGTACTATTAAAACCTTCTTGCATGTCATGAGAATCACCTCCTAAAAAGCTATAAACATGGTCATGACCATCTACAACATTGAACCAACCCTGTGTATATCCAACAGCCAAAAATGCCCACATTAAGGAGGCCATGATCAATGCTGGGACGGTTTTATCTAGTCGTAATGGGTGTTCCAGGGTTATTGATAAATAGCCTATAACAAAGATGAGTATAATCACTGATTCCATAAAAGTTAGTTTTTTAAGAAGCTTTTAAAGTAATTCTTTTAACGCGATTTCAAAAGCGGTTTTACTTATATTTTTTTTACTGCTGTTACTATCATACGCATGCTGAATAGCAGATCGTATGGTAGACGAGGTGTCGCTAAAAATAGCATCATCTGTCATTTGCACTTTGCGTTCCATAAAGTAGGCAAATACACGCGCCATTCCGCAATTGGATATAAAATCTGGAATCAAACTCACTTTCGCATCTGTATGCTCCATGATGGGTCCAAAGAAAATTTCTTTATCAGCAAAAGGAACATTGGCTCCACAGGAAATCACTTCCAGACCCGTATCAATCATACGATCAATTTGATCCTTGGTAATCAATCGAGAGGCTGCGCAAGGCGCAAAGATCTCTGTCTTCAAATTCCAAATGCGTTCATTCATTTCTGCAAAAGGAATCAAGCCTTTTTTACCCAGCGTGTTTCCTTCTTTGGCTAAATACATTTCTCTAATTTCATCAAAAGAAAACCCATCTTCATTGATGAGTCCGCCCACGATATCGATAATCCCTACCACTTTGGCGCCCATTTGCGCCAAGTAATAGGCGGCGGCGGCGCCTACATTTCCAAAACCTTGGACAACGGCACGCTTTCCTTTTATATCCCCTCCATAAATATCGTAATAGTGATGGACTGCTTCGGCAACACCATAACCCGTAATCATATCGGCTACGGTATATTTGCGATTCACATCTGGAGAATAGTGGGTGTTTTCAATGACTTTAATCACACCTTGACGCAACTGACCAATACGGTTGATTTTATCGGCTTCCGTAGGTTGAAAATGTCCATTAAAAACCCCTTCTTGTGGATGCCAAACGCCACTTTGTTCGGTAATTGGAATTACTTCGTGAATTTCATCTACATTGAGATCTCCACCAGTCCCATAGTATCTTTTAAGTAAAGGAGCGACCACTTTATACCAACGTTCTAGTACGCCTTTTTTACGAGGATCTTTGGGGTCAAAATTAATACCCGATTTAGCACCTCCAATAGCAGGTCCTGAAACTGTAAATTTTACTTCCATGGTTTTGGCCAAGGAAAGCACCTCATTCATATCCAAGCCTTTTCGCATTCTTGTTCCTCCCCCGGCGGCTCCACCTCTGAGGGAATTAATAACTACCCAACCTTCTGCTTCGGTTTCTGGATCGTTCCAATGGAATACTATTTCTGGGGTTTTATCTTCGTAGCGTTGGAGTAAGTCTCTCATGTATGTTTGTTGGTTGTTAACCTTACAAATATAGGGAACTTAAAAATCCGCTTTGGAGAATCTTCTTAAAATTATTATGGCCGGTGTGGATGATAAATCATACCCGACGAATGATCTCTTTGAGCTCCCGTCACACTTGACAAGCAATTGATCGCTCCTTCTAATCTAAGCACTCCCAATAATCCAAAAATCAACGCCTCTTTGAACTCAATGAGTTTTGGGTCTGGAAGTCTGATTTTTATGTTTTTATGAAAGCAAACACGCTCCAATAAGAACGTATTAAAGGCACCTCCACCTGTTACCAATACAGTACTTCCTGTCTTAAATTGTTTTGCCAATTGGATCGCCACATGCTCGGTAAAAGTGGCAAGAATTTCGACGGGATCACTTTGAGAAGCTTCTAATAATGGAAGAACATGCGCATGCACCCATTCAATACCCAAAGATTTGGGCGCTGATTTCATGTAGAAAGGAAGTGCGTTGAGTTGTTCTAGTAAGCGAGGGTTGACCGTTCCCGCATTCGCGAAAGCGCCTCCATCATCATACGGATGTCCTAACAATTCCGCATAGCTATTCAACACTACATTCACAGGGCAAATGTCATACGCTAGACGCAGTCCGCCCTTCTCCGAAGACACATTAGCAAATCCGCCCAAATTAAGACAGTAGCCATAGTCTCCAAAAAGCAATTGATCTCCTATTGGGACCAATGGAGCTCCTTGTCCGCCCAAAGCGACATCTTGCACACGAAAATCACAAACCACTGTCTGGTTTACTGCTGCCGCCAATGTAGGTAGGTTTCCAATTTGGAGGGTCAGACCAGCGTCGGGTTGATGCAAAATAGTGTGGCCATGAGAACAAACAGCATCCAGTTCGCCAAAGTCATTTTCTGAGATAAACCGCACAATGCACCGGCTCAAATAACTGGAATATTCTTCATCCAATAGTCTAAGCTCATCGCCATTCAAATGGATACCTTTTCGCAGTTTCTCAACCCAATCCTCAGAGTATGGCACCGTGATCGCGGCAACTATTTCGGCGGTGTACTGTGGCGTTGTACAAATTTTCACAAAAGCGAGATCCACGCCATCAAGGGAGGTACCACTCATCACACCTATAACGTTGTAGTCTTTCTTTGCCATAATGTTAAAAATAACAAAGTTTTATTGAAGAAAGGCAACGAATCCAGTATCTTTGCACCCTATTTTGCACATAAACTTCAACACACAATCGCAATGGATTTTTCTCTTACCGAAGAACATATAATGATACGCGATGCGGCCCGCGATTTTGCCCGTACCGAATTACTTCCTGGCGTTATTAAACGTGATAATATTCAGGAATTTCCCGATGCTCTTGTTAAAAAAATGGGCGAACTTGGTTTTTTAGGTATAATGGTGGATCCAAAATATGGAGGAAGTGGCATGGATGCTATTTCGTATGTTTTGATCATGGAGGAACTTTCAAAGATAGATGCTTCGGCCTCTGTGATTGTTTCTGTAAATAACTCTTTAGTTTGTTATGGCCTTGAAGCCTATGGAAATGAAGCCCAAAAACAAAAATACTTAACCAAACTGGCGACAGGAGAATTTGTTGGCGCCTTTTGTTTGAGCGAACCAGAAGCAGGTTCAGACGCTACTTCTCAAGCAACTACAGCTATCGACAAGGGAGATCATTACGTTCTAAACGGGACGAAAAACTGGATTACCAATGGTGGTCGTTCAGATGTTTATTTAGTGATCGCCCAAACGGATCGTTCTAAAGGACATCACGGGATCAATGCTTTTATCGTTGATAAAGGAATGGAAGGTTTTGAAATTGGTCCTAAGGAAGATAAATTAGGTATTCGCGGAAGTGATACCCATACGCTACAATTTAATGATGTAAAAGTACCTAAGGAAAATCGCATTGGTGAAGACGGCTTCGGCTTCAAATTTGCAATGAAGACACTTTCTGGAGGTCGTATTGGTATTGCAGCACAAGCTTTAGGAATTGCTTCTGGCGCTTACGAACTTGCGCTGAAATACTCGAAAGAACGTAAAGCTTTTGGCACTGAAATTTGTAATCACCAAGCAATTGCATTTAAATTGGCCGATATGTATACCGATATCACAGCAGCACGTCATATGGTGATGAAAGCGGCTTGGGATAAGGACCAAGGAAACAACTATGACCAATCCAGTGCGATGGCAAAATTATATGCCTCAAAAATTGCTATGGAACACACCGTAGAAGCTGTTCAGATACACGGAGGAAACGGATTTGTAAAAGATTACCATGTAGAGCGTTTGATGCGTGATGCAAAGATTACTCAGATTTACGAAGGAACCTCTGAAATTCAGAAAATCGTAATTTCAAGGAGTTTAATTAAAGGATAATCAATACGAGAAGCCCTCATTACTACACCGGTAAAAATGAGCCGAAAGTGATTTAAAAAAAGCGAGCCAAACAGCTCGCTTTTTTTAAATATTGTATTTTACCCGTACACCTTCAATATATTCATTTTGGGAAAAGGAATTGTCTACATGCTTATTGCTGCCTTCGCCTTTGCCTGGATGAATCTCCTAGTCAAATACCTCAGCGATTTTCACCCCTTGCAAGTAGTATTTTTCAGAGCAATAGGCACCTTCGCTTTTATCTTTCCGTATATGTTGTACAAGAAAGTGCCTGTCATCGGAACACATGTACTTTGGCTGAGTTTTAGAGGTCTTTTAAGCTTCGTTTCTCTTGCATTATTCTTTCTGGTCGTCCACCGAATTCCTTTAGGATCTGCCGTTGCCTTGCGCTATACAGCACCTATTTTCAGTGTTGTTTTGGCTTATTTTTTTTTAAAAGAGCAAGTCAAAAAATGGCAATGGATAAGTTTAGGGATCTCCCTCATCGGAGCCTTCTTAATGAAAGGGGTGGATTTCCGCATTGACAGCTTGAGTTTTGCGCTTATTCTAATCTCCTCTGTCTTAGTGGGTGGCGTATTTACCATTGTGCGGTATTTGGGATCTCGAGAGCACTTCCTTACGATCATCAATTACTTTATGGTATTCGCTATTGTAGGGAGCCTTTTCTTTATTGAACATTGGCGTATGCCAGTGGGAAAAGAATGGTGGTGGGTATGTAGCATTGGCGTTTTAGGTATGATAGGTCAAATCTTTTTAACCCGTTCCTTCCAACTTGCCGATACCAATACCGTGGCACCTATTAAATATATGGAATTGGTGTATGCACTACTCTTTGGCTTTTTCCTTTTTGGAGAAACTTATACTTGGATTCCTCTGCTGGGAATGAGCTTAGTGGTGGTTGGTATGCTATTAAATGTCTGGGTGAAGCGAAAAGGGTAATGTTTGCTTTCCACTGTTCGGTAGGAAGTTTCCCACTTCGACAAGCTCAGTGTGATAATACGTATAACTTCTGCGGCCACGCTTTCGCGAAAGCACAACGACACCCTACAACTGCTCCACCAAAGAGATTGTCAGTTCTTTAATCCCCAATTCACTTTCAGAGATTTCCTGTTTCAAACCTTCATCAGTAGGCGCAATATCTGTAATACTGCTCAAGCTTTTGAGATACCAATCACCCCAAGTCTTCAGAATTAAAATCTCGTTTTCTAGAGTTGCCCCTTTGGCTACAGCTGCCTCACTTAGAAGGAATTCTGTATTCAAACGCTCAGTAGCAGCATTCAAAGTGTTTTGTATGAGTTGCCGGCCTGTATCAACATCTGCATTAATCAAAGTATAAACACT
>JBLHXM010000098.1:0-12463 GCA_047630395.1 Dokdonia sp. | reverse complement strand
GATTTACCTAAGAAACAACGCATAGAAGTAGCTGATAACATTGTCAATGCAATGCCTAAAAAACCTGAAATTCTTTTCAAGGGAAACCAACCAGCATATTACCCTTCTTTTGATCATATACGAATGCCTCGTATTGAGACATTCAATTCAGAACAAGAATATTATGCTACCCTTTTTCACGAATTGGTGCACAGCACAGGGCATCGATCGCGTATAAGAAGATGGGGCGTTACCGGAGGTAATGACAAAACAAAAAGAGACTATGCCTTTGAAGAGTTAATTGCAGAAATGGGCGCCGTTTTCCTTTGTGCTGAAAGTGGGATCCTATTTTCGGTAATCAATAACAGCGCGAGTTATTTGAAAGGATGGAATAATGCCCTCGTTGAAAAAATGGGTGATGATAACCGTTTCTTTTTTCGTGCGTCTAGCAAATCGCAAGCTGCAGCCGATTTTATTCTAGATCGCGATAGCGAAGGAGTTCCCGCATATCGTCAATTGAAAATTCAAAAACCTAAGTCACCTGCAAAAAACAAGATCCCCAAACTTGAAAAAGTCACAACGACAAAAAAGCCTAGCACGAGAAAACCTTCAAAGAAGCCTAGTACCCCTAAAGTAAATGCTAACGGCCAATATGCGCTACTTGGCCCTGCCGTTATTGGGCCTCAAATTGTTCCCACCACTGCAGCAAAACCAGAGACGAAGAATGTCTATTCAGCTTCGGATATTATGGGGATGAAGTTTGAGACCTTACAACTAGATAAAGAATGGGCAATGCTATTTCCAGATGCGCCCAAAGTGATGCATTTAGCCATTTGGGGTGGACCAAAAAACGGTAAGTCGGTAAGCGCATGTCAATGGGCCGAAAACAGAGCCAAAACAAGCCGTGTGCTGTATAATTTTGCCGATCAAGGTATCAATGCGAGTACTAAAAAAATACTTCAATTAACGGGACTTCATAAGTCTAAAAACGTATTCTTTTCTACAACGAATACCCTGGATCAACTAGAGGCCGATATTAAGGACCTACAACCCGAATATGTCTTTATTGATATGATCAATAACTACATAGATAATCAGGGGGTAAAACCAAATGAATTTAAAGAACGTTTCATAAAAGGCTATCCAGGAATCTCATTCATTCTTGTCTTTGAAGTAACTAAAGGAGGCGTGTTCAAAGGAGATCAGGCATGGACCCACATTGTCGACCAACTAGTAACTGTATCGGATTATATAATGACTAGTAAAGGAAGATACGGCACCGGAGAACGTATTGTTTGGGATGAAGGTGCTCAACGATTCAATCCAAAAAAATACAATGAAATCATGGAGTCATTTTCACCTTCTGAAAAGGAAAACAGTAATCCAACATCTAAAGAAAGTTGGTTACACGTGAATTGATTACAAAGATGCTTTTGTAGGCTGGCTTTCATACTGGAGGTAGTAGCCTAGTATAGAAAGTGAAAAGCCCTCGCGATTGTGGGGGCTTTTTAGATCCCGCAATGTTGTAAATCAGGAATTTTGAAAAAGAAATGTGGCAACAAATGTGGCAACTAAAATTAAAAACCCCTATAAACATTGATGTTTACAGAGGTTTTTGTGACCGCGAAGGGATTCGAACCCCCAACCCTCAGAGCCGAAATCTGATATTCTATCCAGTTGAACTACGCAGCCATTATCTCCTTACTATTGCAAGGATATTTTGATCGTTACCGATCGTTTACTCTTATGATAATTTCTCTTTTACGATTCCAGAAATTGTTTTTCCATCTGCTTTACCAGCCAATCTTCCGTTGACCATCCCCATTACTTTCCCCATATCCTTCATACCCTGAGCTCCGGTAGTTGCAATCACCTCTGCTACAACAACAGCAATTTCCTCGGCACTCATTTGTGCTGGAAGAAACTTTGCAATAACCGCAGCCTGTGCCAATTCTGGCGCTGCTAAATCTTCACGACCTTGCTCACTAAATATAGTAGCACTGTCTTTACGCTGCTTTACCTGCTTTTGCAAAATTTTTAATTCCTGCTCCTCCGTCAATTCCTCCTTAGAACCCGTTTCTGTCTGCGCTAACAATATTGCCGACTTGACAGCTCTCAATGAGCTTAAGGCATTCTGATCTTTGGCTTTCATCGCCTCCTTCATTGCCGTCATGATCTCTGTAGATAAACTCATAGTTTTATTTTAATGGCTTTTACACATCGATGAAAAGCAGATTGCGAAGATAAAAAAGAAACCCGAAAGTTGGGGGATAACTATCGGGTTTCTGGCAATTGATTAAGGGGACCTTTAATCTACATTGTCATGTAAAAATGAATTATTACTTCGTAACTGAATATCATCATTACCATCTGTAGATAATGTGGTACGAGACAAGTTACCGTCCTTCTCTGGAGTATCTTCTAAATTGATACCCATACGCTTATAGGCTGGTTGCTTCTCGATATCTTCAATACGTGATTGATTATGGTGAAATTTATAATTGAATTCTTTCATTTTACGCTTACGTTCAGCAGCGCGATCCACCAACAGTTTTGAAATAGGACTGTTCATTGGATCTACCTCGTCTTCATCAATCACTTCTTTTGGAGTCGGAGCTACGGTCTTGGTTTCAAAAACAATGGTTTCTTCACCAACCTGATCTTCAACATCTCCTTCAGCACTTGCAGTTACTAAGCTATCCTCAAATTCCATATAGTCTTCTAAACTATAACGAGTCTCTCCATCTTTAGAAATCTCAGTTACAGGAATAATTTCAATAGGAGCTTTGACTTCAATAGCGGCAGTCTCTTCATCTAATTCAAATAACACGGGTTCCTCTCCCAGTTCCAAAACTACTTTGGTTTCTTCCTCTGGAGCTGGTGTTTCTTCAACCTGTAGCGGCATATCAAAAGATAGCATACCTGATGCTTCAGCAGCCGGAGTCTCCTCGAGAGTGTCTAGCGTATTATGAACGGTTGTATCAATAATCTCAAATTCCGATTCGTCTTCCAACAACACCTCATCATAGACCACATTAATATTGCGCAGTAGATCGGTAGTTGGGATAATGTCCATTTCTAGTTGGCCAGAAACAGGGGGCTCCTCGTGTTGGATTTTTGCTACTTTAGAGATAATAACCTCTTCTTGATCCTCTTTACGTATTGCACCAGCAAATAACTGGTGTGAGTCATCATCCAAATCGAGCGTATGGATAATCTTCGCAGGAATAAGCTTCGGAGCTGAAGGTATTTCAATAGTAGCATCTGGCATTAAATCCTGTTCAGCCTTCTGCTCTTCTTCTAATGTATGAATGATTTTCTTACTCTCTACATTGACAATCTCATCTTGCTGCTCTACATCAAACCCTGTTGCAATTATCGTTACCGATATCGCATCTCCTAAAGATTCATCTTCACCAACACCCATAATGATGTTAGCACTATTTCCAGCCTCTCCCTGAATATGATCATTGATCTCTCCAATTTCATCAATAGTGATTTCATCACCCCCAGAAACGATCAATAACAATACATTCTTGGCACCTGTAATTTTATTATCATTGAGCAATGGAGAATCCAAAGCCTTACTAATTGCTTCATGCGCACGGTTTGTACCACTCGCTGTTGAACTTCCCATGATTGCAGTCCCAGATTTACTCAAAACGGTCTTGGCATCACGTAAATCAATGTTCTGTGTATAGTGATGGGTAATTACTTCGGCAATTCCTCTAGACGCTGTAGCCAGCACTTCATCTGCTTTGCTAAATCCAGCCTTAAATCCGAGATTACCATATACTTCACGTAACTTATTGTTGTTAATCACAATCAATGAGTCAACCTGAGACCGCAAGCGATCTACCCCTTTTTGGGCCTGTTGGTTACGCATCTTTCCTTCAAACTGGAATGGAATGGTCACAATCCCTACGACAAGGATGTCCATTTCACGTGCCATTTTTGCAATAACTGGTGCAGCACCAGTTCCAGTACCTCCGCCCATACCCGCAGTGATAAAAATCATCTTGGTATTGGTGTCTAACATTTTCTTAATCTCCATCTCACTTTCGATGGCCGCATTTTCTCCAACTTCAGGATTCGCTCCAGCCCCTAAGCCTTCAGTCAGCCCAACGCCGAGTTGAATTTTATTAGGCACAGTGCTATTTTCAAGCGCCTGTGCATCTGTATTACAAATCACGAAATCTACCCCTTTAATCCCTTGCTGGAACATGTGATTGATCGCGTTACTACCACCTCCACCAACACCAATAACCTTAATGACATTGCTTTGGTTTTTTGGTAGATCGAATGTAATATCGTTAAATTGTGTCGTACTCATATTAATTGTGTTTTACCCCTTATTCACTTATTCTGCCCCAACGAGCATGTAATTCATTTAACTGCATTTTCGCAAAAATGCTTTCTAACCTACTTCTATATGCTAGATAATCAACACCCAATTGTGACTATTCTGCATTGTCCAAAAAGTCTTTAAACTTTTCAGCCCAACGATCAAAAATACTTTTCTTTGGTGCCTGCGACTTGCGCTCCACCTTTACCTCTGAAGTTCCACTCTCATCTGTAACGTCCTCTTCAACAGCAGCATCATCCGTCGCTCCTTCTGGCGAATTGTACAACCTATGCTCCAAGCTATTCATTACTAATCCAACTGCCGTTGCATAAAGTGGACTCGTAGTCTCGGCATCACTATCTCCTGCCAAATGCTCGTTAGGGTACCCAATTCGAGTATCCATTCCTGTGATATACTCAACGAGTTGTTTCAAGTGTTTCAACTGTGAACCCCCTCCTGTTAAAACGATACCTGCGATAAGCTTTTTCTTTTGCTCTTCGTGCCCGTAATTTTTAATTTCCAAATACACCTGTTCGACGATCTCGACCACACGCGCATGAATAATCTTTGATAGATTTTTCAAGGTTATTTCCTTCGGCTCACGTCCTCTGAGTCCAGGAATGGAAACAATTTCATTGTCTTTATTCTCTCCCGGCCACGCAGATCCAAACTTAATTTTAAGTAATTCGGCCTGCTTCTCAATGATCGAACAGCCTTCTTTAATATCTTCTGTAATTACATTACCTCCAAAAGGAATCACAGCGGTATGCCTAATAATTCCATCCTTAAAAATAGCGAGATCAGTAGTTCCGCCTCCAATATCAATCAATGCAACTCCTGCTTCTTTCTCTTCCTGACTCAACACCGCATTTGCCGAAGCTAATGGCTCCAATGTAATTCGATCCAAACTCAAACCTGCACTTTTCACACAACGTCCTATATTTCGGATGGAAGCTACTTGTCCAACCACTACATGGAAATTCGCTTCCACACGACCTCCATACATGCCAATAGGCTCTTTTATTTCACTCTGCCCATCCACCTTAAATTCTTGCGGAAGCACATGAATTATTTCTTCTCCAGGCAACATCACCAATTTGTGAACTTGATTACACAAAGAATCTATATCCTGAGCATCTATTACTTCTTCTGAATTATGTCTTGTGATATAATCACTATGCTGTAAACTGCGAATATGCTGTCCCGCAATACCCACCACAACATCCTGAATCTTGAGACCAGAAACACTTTCCGCTTCTTGCACAGCTTGTTGCACCGATTGTATGGTTTGAGTAATATTATTCACCACTCCACGATGTACCCCAAGACTTTTTGACTTTCCTATCCCTAGGATTTCAACCTTGTTATATTCGTTGTACCGCCCTATCATTGCCACAATTTTTGTGGTTCCTATATCAAGTCCTACTGCGATATTTTCTTGTTCCATACTCGTTTTATTTTGAGCAATCACGCTTTCGCGAAAGCGTAACGCTACTCATTCCCCATTTATTTTTGCTCACAAACCACTTGGTTCTTATACTTCAGGTTTATGGTTTTATAATTATTCAGTGTCTTGTCTTTCACTGCCTTTTGATAAAAAGCTTTGTAGTTATTGAACTTCGATTCTAATTGATCTACCTCCCCCAAAACGATCTTATAACCTAGCATGCGTGCTGTCAATACATAATCTCCAGACTTCTTCCGCATTACCCCTACAATATGTTCCTCCAAAAAAGAATCGACTTTTAAAAAAGTTGCCAAGTCAAAAACCGCTGACATTTGCTCCTTTCCAACACCGGACACTAACGGCACATGCGCCGCAAAATTTTCCGATAATGGCATCACCTCACCCGACTCGTCTATATAAAACGAAGTAGCACCATTCAAGCGAGCAATAGGTTTTCGCTGCTTGACGGATACTCCTAATTGACCGGAAACGGTCACATAAACGTCTGCATTCTTGACAATTGGGTGCGCCTTCACACGCGCCTCCATGATATCCAAAGCTAAATTTTCTTTGACCGTCCCCGTAACACTATCCTTATTTTGTATCAACAATTTATTAACGGTCTCCCGAGTCACAAAAGGACTGCTTTCATCTTCAAATTGAATGACCGCTGCTTGCACATTCCGTCGCGCATTTCGCTGTGATGAAAAGGCAAACAAAAAGACTGTGAGCCCTAATAAAACCAGCATTTTTATGTAATTCCAATTAACTCGCACGTTGTAAATATTGAGTGACTTTTAAAATTTCTACACCGATATCTCCGGCGCCCATCATGACTACTACCTTCTGAGAAGCTTCTGCTATTTTTTGTGATAAACTTTCTTTGGTGACAATTTCTTTTTTTAAAGCCGTCATTTTCTCTAAAATAGCAGTACTCGTCACCCCTTCAATCGGAGCTTCTCTGGCTGGGTAAATATCTAGCAAAAGAACCTCATCAAACTTGGATAATTGCAGTGCAAAATCTTCCATAAAATCTTGTGTTCTAGAAAATAGATGCGGCTGAAAAACCGCCAATACTTTCTCATTTGGGTACATTTCAGTAACACTTTGATGTACCGCAGCAATTTCAGTAGGATGATGTGCATAATCATCGATAAGCACAAAATTTTCTGTTTTAATTCTATATGTAAACCTCCTATTGACACCCGAATAGCTAAATAAAGCTTTGGGAAGGTGGACGGATGGGGACCCGTATGCCATTGCCATTCCCAAAGCTGTTACCGCATTTGACAAATTGTGCCAGCCAGGTAGGTTAAATATTAATTGTGGTAACACCCCATTAGGATGTTTAAAATCAAAAACATAACTGCCGTCTTTAATTTGAATATTTTGAGCACTATAATCGGCATCATCAGCTACTCCTACTGTATTACCCTCTAACGGTAGTCCATTTTGCACAAAGCGTTTGGATACAGGCGCCAATCGACCAAAAGCCTTAAAAGTCTCTTCTATGTCGGCCGCATCTTTATAAATATCTAAGTGATCGGCATCCATGGACGTAATACAAAGAATGTCTGGTTTCAATTGCAAGAAAGAACGGTCAAACTCATCGGCTTCAACAACAATCACTTCATTTCCTTTCTGTATCAAGTTTCCATCATAATTATTCGTGATTCCGCCTATAAAAGCAGTCACTGGAGCACCCGTTTCGGCAAGAAGATGCCCCAGAATACTCGAAGTTGTCGTCTTCCCATGGGTTCCTGCGACGGCCAAGCAAAAACTAGTATTGGCAATCATTCCAAGGATTTCTGCTCGCTTTTTAATGGTATATCCGCTTTCGCGAAAATACAGCAATTCTCCAAACTGATCGGGAACGGCTGGTGTATAGACCACCATCGTATTACTTGGATCACCAAAAATATTGGCCACAGCTGCCCCTTTATCTTCAAAATGAATATCAATGTCTTTTGCTTGCAGTTTAGCCGTCACCTCACTAGGTGTTTTATCGTATCCAGATACTCGTTTTCCACCTTCTCGAAAATACAATGCAAGTGCACTCATCCCTATCCCACCGATCCCAATGAAGTAATAGTTCTGTATGTGATTCAAATTGCTCATTAGTATTCGTATCTATTTTCTATTCTTGTTTCCATAGTTTTTCAACCTCATCAACTATCGCCGATGTTGCACCGGGTAGCGCTAACCTTTTAATAGCTACTCCCAAGGCATTACGCTTTGCTTCATTGGTGAGTAGCTCTTGGAGTTCCTCCTCAAAACGAGCATCTAACTCGTTTTCTTTTATCAATATTGCTGCATCCTGACCAGCAATAGCTTGTGCATTTTTTGTTTGATGATCTTCGGCTACATTGGGTGATGGAATAAAAATTGTGGCTTTTCCAACAATACATAGCTCAGAAACGGAGCTCGCTCCAGCTCTTGAAACAATAATGTCTGATGCCGCATAGGCCATATCCATCTGATCAATAAAGGCCATAACCTGTACTCCATCCTCCTCCAAATGCTTATACTGTTTATAGTATAGCTTACCTGTTTGCCAAAGCACTTGTATCCCTAATTTCTTCAAAAAAGGCAACTCCTTTTCCATGAGCTGGTTGATCGCTCTAGCTCCAAGACTTCCTCCAAGAACGAGGAGCACCTTGGAATTTGGAGACAAATCATATTTCGCGAAAGCGGTCCCTCTCTTACTTGAAATATCCAACAGATCTGCGCGTACGGGATTTCCTGTTTTTATAATTTTTGCCGCCGGAAAAAAGCGCTGCATCTGATCATAAGCAACACAAATTTTCTGAACGCTTTTGCTCAATAATTTATTGGTGATGCCCGCATAAGAATTTTGCTCTTGTATTAAAGTAGGAATACCTTTTTGCGTCGCCATTCTTAACAATGGACCGCTTGCAAAACCACCTGTTCCTATAACGACATCTGGTTGAAATTTTTTCAATATTTTTTCGGATGCAAACAAACTGCTCATCAATTTCAATGGAAACTTTGCATTCTCAAGAGTAAACTTGCGCTGGATTCCAGAGATCCATAGTCCTTCTATTTCAAATCCTGCTTGAGGTACTTTTTCCATTTCCATGCGATCCTTAGCGCCCACAAATAGAAATTGGGTATCGGGATACCGTCGCTCAATTTCTTTAGCGATCGCAATGGCTGGGTAGATATGACCTCCCGTGCCTCCTCCTGATACTATGACTTTATAGGGTCTCACTTAGTATATCTAATGGATTTAATTCACTTTCTAATTTTGGCTTCGCTACTTGTCGCTTAGCACTCACACTCAATACGATCCCTAAGGCGAGGCAGGTCATCCAAATAGATGTTCCACCACTACTCACCAATGGCAGGGTTTGCCCCGTTACTGGGAAAATCCCCACTGCTACACCCATATTGACAAAGGCTTGAAAAACCACAGGCATTCCGACACCAATCACTAATAGCTTTGCGAAAACATCTTTGGCTTTATGTGCAATAACCGTTAACCTGAAAAGTAACAACAGATATAAAACCACTAAGAATATTCCTCCAATCATACCATACTCAGCGACGATTAGCGGGTAGATATAATCACTAGAAGCTTGTGGCAACAAATTGCGATGCGGAGATTTTGCGGGTCCTAAACCAAACAAGCCTCCTGTAGCAATAGCACTCTTGGCGCGCTCACTTTGATAGTCGGCATCCTCGTCAATTTCGTCGTTAAAAAAATTCTCTATTCGATTGGTCCAGGTATCCACACGATTATTAAAAGCATTAGGAAAAGCTTTTGCAACAAGAATAAATAAGGTCAGCGCTACCAATCCAGTGATTAGAATGAGTCCTATATATTTTAATGGATAGCCTCCTAAGAAAACGAGCGCTATCACCATCGTAAAAATAATCGCCGTGGTCGAAAAATTGGCTGGAAGGATCAATATCAACATAACTCCTACAGGCAGCCATAAGGGCATGAGTGTTTCCTTAAAAGTGACTTGTTTGTCCTTTATTCTGGCTAGGTATCTTGCAACATACACCATCAGCACTACACTTGCCAATGCAGATGTCTGAAAACCAACACCAATAATAGGAATCTTTATCCATCGAGCAGCATTAGCTCCTGACATAGTTGTTCCTTGCGCCAGCGTAATGATTAAAAGAAAAATGACAATGGGCACAAAAATGACTGATAAGCCCTTGAAGTAATTGTGTGGCACTTTATGAACAGCGTACATGATTCCAAAACCAAGCATGATATGCATCACATGTTTGATAAGAAACTTTAAGGTATTCCCATCTCCATTGATATAGGCAAGATTACTCGCAGCACTATACACTGGAAGAAACGAAAACAGCGCCAATAAGGCGACAATCGCCCATATGGCCTTATCACCTTGTAATGCAGCAAATATTTTTTTCGTTTTCATCATGTGCTATACTGCCCAAATACAGTCATTCAAAATGCTTCTTTTACAAAACGCCGCTTCCCACTCAAAAGTCGGGGGACGAGTGGGAAACAACGCATCAATAATTCTTATAAACTGCGAACCGCGTTTTTAAATTGGCGGCCACGGTCTTCATAATTTTCAAATAAATCAAAACTTGCACATGCAGGAGACAGCAACACATTATCTCCACGCTCGGCAATTTTGTATGCAATTTTCACAGCTTCAGACATAGAAGGTGTTTCGATGATAATATCGACCATGTTTGAAAAATGACTCAATAGCTTCGCATTGTCAACACCCAAACAAATGACAGCCTTCACCTTTTCATTGACCAAGGGATATAGATCTCGATAGTCATTTCCTTTATCAACACCTCCAACAATCCAAACAGTGGGCGCACTCATGCTATCCAACGCATAGAAAGCAGCGTTGACATTGGTTGCCTTACTATCATTAATGTATTGAACATTATTAATTTTTAGCACTTGCTCCAATCGGTGCTCTACCCCTTGAAAACCTTCCAAACTTTCGCGTATGGTCGCCTTTCTGATACTTAATAGTTTAGCAACAGTCGCTGCTGCCATTGCATTTTTGGTATTGTGCTGTCCTTGCAATGCTAAATCCTTTGTCGTCATGTTAAATCGGTCGTTATCTATTTGTACTATTAATTCGTTTTTTTCTAAAAAAGCTCCATTTTCAAATTGGCGTTGTAAAGAAAATGGCAATAATTTCGAACGCACAGGGTGCTTTTCTAGCCAGTCTACAATTACAGGATCATCTGCATCATAAATCAGATAGTCCTCTTGGGTTTGGTTCATCGCAATACGAAATTTTGAAGCGATATATTTTTTAAAATTATATTCATATCGATCCAAATGATCCGCTGTTATATTGGTTAACACCGCAATGTGTGGCGCAAAATCCTGAATACCGTCCAACTGAAAACTACTAATCTCGAGCACGTAGGTATCGATCGCTTGTTCCGCTACCATTTTAGCAAAGCTGTCACCAATATTGCCCGCGATCCCCAAGTTCAATCCTCCTTGTTCAAGAATATGACCCGTAAGCATTGTGGTGGTGGTCTTTCCATTGCTCCCCGTAATTCCTACAAGCACTGCGCTCGTATATTTAGAAGCAAATTCAATTTCCGATATCACGGGAATTCCCTTTGCCAACAGCTCCTTTACGATAGGTGCATTTTCTGGAATTCCAGGGCTTTTCATCACAAGATCTGCGTTCAGAATGACGATCTTAGTATGACCTCCTTCTTCCCAATCCAATTCAAAATGTGTCAGAACTTCCTTATAAGCTTCCTTTATTTTACCGAAGTCGGAAACAAACACTTCATATCCTTTTTGCTGTGCCAAAATCGCAGTCCCCACGCCACTTTCTCCTCCTCCTAATATGGCAATACGTTGTTTTTTCATGGCTGCCTTAGCTCTTATCTAATCTTCAAAGTCACTACCGATACAATAGCCAACAAAACGGCTACGATCCAAAAGCGTGTCACAATCTTACTCTCGTGAACACCTTTCTTTTGATAGTGATGGTGTAAGGGTGACATCAAAAAGATGCGACGCCCTTCTCCTGTTTTCTTTTTTGTGTATTTGAAATAACTCACCTGCATCATTACGGACAAGGTTTCCATAAAAAACACTCCACACAGTATTGGCACCAACCATTCTTTTCGAGTGGCAATGGCAAGAACCGCAATGATTCCACCTATGGTAAGGCTCCCTGTATCACCCATGAATACCTGCGCTGGGTAGGTGTTATACCATAAAAACCCGATGAGCGCTCCGACAAATGCGGTGATAAATATGACCATCTCGCCACTGCGAGGGATGTACATCACATTGAGATAATCACTAAAAATAATATTACCTGAAACGAAGGCGAAAACTCCAATCGTCAGCACGGCTATCGCCGAGGTTCCCGCAGCGAGGCCATCAATACCATCGGTAAGATTTGCTCCATTCGAAACTGCCGTGATTATAAATATGATGATTGGAATAAAAATGATCCAAGCATATTTCCCCCAATCATCATTGATCCATGTAATCAGTTTTTCATAATCAAACTCATTGTCTTTAACAAAAGGAAGCGTTGTTTTTAAACTTTTCGATTCCTCTGTAAAACGCGGATTATCCTCATTTTGAATAATCTCAGATTGCGCTATTAACGGGGCATTTTTCAGCTCCTCTTTTACGGTAATATCTGGATGAAAAAACATTGTAGCACCTACAATGA
>JBLHXM010000097.1:0-12500 GCA_047630395.1 Dokdonia sp. | reverse complement strand
CTGAACTTTATACATACTGTTGGAAGTGTTGGAAGCAATGGAAATGGTGGAACAGACATACTTCAATTAGGCAATACTTACCAAAATTCGAGCGCAGAGTCCTATACGGTAACCGAATTAAAATACATTATTTCTAATATTACGCTTAAGCGAAAGGATGGTTCGGAATTCATCTATCCTATTGCCGATAGCTACTTCCTTATTAACGAAGCTCAGGAGGATTCAAAGAAAATAATACTGAATAATATCGACCCAGATGAGTATACTAACATCACCTTTGGTTTTGGTGTCGATCCAACAAAATACCCTATAGAATCAGGTACACTCAATTTTGTGCCTACCGCAGAAGAAGCTGATATGCTATGGTCTTGGTCTGCAGGATACAAGTTCATCAAATTTGAAGGAACCTATACGAGTGCAACCGTTACTACTGAGTCACCCTTCTTAATTCATGTAGGAAGTCATGGAGCAACCCTTGACAACTATAAAGAGATTGAGCTATCCCTAGTATCAGATACAGGAATGAACACAATTATTGAAGGAGATATCAATGCAGTACAATCCATCTTCTTTGATCTAGGTCAAGTTTTTGATGGGCCCAATACGATCCGAATAGAAGACAAAACGGACATCCAAGTAGATCCTGTGAATGCCCCTAAGATTGTCACCAATATTCAGACTGCTTTCTATATACCTCAAGGATAATGAAATACTGGAGTTACATATTGTGTTTATGTTTCCTAATGGGTTGTAGTTCTGATGGAGAAACTCCTACGGGAAGTACAGACGACGACTATACCGAAATCCCAGAGGAAGTAAATAATTTATTGAATTTTGAGGTCCCCTCCAATTTTCCAGACCTGACCTACCCGGTTACTCAAAATCCACCTACAGAAAAAGGATTCGAACTTGGAAAACGATTATTCTATGATGGCAAACTAGCATCAGACGGAGTGATTTCTTGTGGGTTCTGCCACATTCAAGCTTTTTCATTTACGCACCACACGCACATCACAAGTCACGGCGTTGACGGAAAAATTGGCAAACGCAATGCACAACCCTTACAGAACCTAGCTTTTATGGTTGATTTTACTTGGGATGGCGCAGCTTCTTTTCTTGATGCACAACCCATCATACCGCTCACTGCTGAAGATGAGATGAACGAAAGCATTACCAACGTACTTTTAAAACTTCAAGAAGACGAGAGATATCCAGATATGTTCAAAGCTGCTTTTGGTAGTGATGGTGTCACTTCAGAAAGACTCTTTAAGGCCTTATCACAATTTATGGTGATGATGGTTGCTGGAAATTCAAAATATGACAAGTGGCAACGTGGTGAAGCCATCACCCTCACCGCTGATGAAGATGAAGGACGTTTACTTTTTGATAGTAAATGTGCAAGCTGTCATACCGGACCTCTACAGACAGACCAGAGCTATAGAAACAATGGATTATCTGTCGATCCCATTTTTAATGACATAGGCCGCGAACGCGTTACAGGCCTCACTGAAGACAATAGAAAGTTTAAAGTTCCAAGCCTTCGCAATATAGAAACAACCTCTCCGTACATGCATGATGGTCGTATCGCTACGCTCGCAGACGTTTTGGATTTTTATACAGATGGCATGGAAAATAGCCCCACCTTAGATGATTCATTTCGGCGGGATGATGGCACTTTAGGCCTTGATATTACCGACGACGAAAAAAGCAAACTCATCGTTTTTCTAAAAACACTTACCGACAACGATTTTCTCAATGATCGTAGGTTTGCTGAATTTTAATCAGGCTATCCCAAAAACAACTTTCCAATCGCTAAAACAAGAACAGCGATCAGCACATAATACGCTACCTGATCGGCTTTTGCACTTTTACTTGCAAAGCGAGCCGTAAGATACCCTCCTATGGTCTGTCCTACAGCCATGACACCTCCCAATTTCCAATCAATTAAGCCTTGATAGTGGAACATCGCAATAATAAATATAGAGTAGACACCAATAACAAAACTCTTCAAGGCATTGCTTTCTATGATATTAGTGCGCATGCCTAATACCATTATAATAAGAAAGAAAACACCCATTCCCATCTGAATGAATCCTCCATAAAACCCAAGCGCTAAAAGTAACGGAATATATACATACCACTTGGGTTGGAAATTGGTATCCGTAGCTATCAACCAACGTTTCGGTTTTACGAGTACTGCGACTAACATAAAGACCAGCATAAATCTAAAAACCGCCCGAAACTCTTCATTACTAACAGTGAGCGCCAAAACACCTCCGGCTATGGCTCCAATAAAAATTGGAAGGATATACTTAAAATCTCTTTTGGCTTTTAGTTTTCCATGTTTATGAAAGACCCAAGAAGTTGCCGTGCATTGCGTAAACACACCGATACGATTAGTTCCGTTAGCCATGTTTGGCGGCAGACCAAGGACTTCTGTAAGTATGGTCAAGGTAATAGCACTCCCATTACCCGCAAGTGTATTAATCCCACCAGCAATTAAGGCTCCAATACTCGCAACAATATAGGTTTCTATTTCTGTCATAAACGCTGTAACATTCTAAATTCGCAGCACGACTCCGCCAAACATATTTAATGTTGGCGCAGGCTCATAATACCGCCCGCCAAAAGCATTGATCCGGACATTATCCGTATACTTTTGATTCAAAAGATTATTAATTCCTAGATAGGGGCGTACTTCAATATTTCTATATTCAAAAACATAGCCCCCACGAAGATTTACAAATTGGTATCCGTCTATGACAACATCATTTCCATCCTCTGCATATTGCATCCCGACTAGATTTGCGGTGAGATTTGCATAGAAGCCAGATTCATTCGAATAGTTAAGCCCTAAACTAGTAGTATGCTTTGGAATACCGGGTAAAAATTTTCCGGCAAGATCAGTATCCCCTGTGACAAATTCATTGTAAATAAAGTCGGAGTAGGCATAGGCTATCTTTGCCGACCACGCTTTCGCGAAAGCGTAACTTCCTTCAATTTCAATTCCGTTACGGCGGGTAGACCCTGCATTTCTAAAAAAAGTACGATCGGGGAAAGCTTCCAGTTCGAAGGGCACCAAATCATCTTCGGTATCGATGCGAAAGACTGCTACCTGATATTGCACTGTATTACTGAGCTTTCCTTTTAATCCTACTTCATAATTAATCGCTTTTTGTGGCTTTAAGCGCTCATTAAAACCTTGTCCTCCCGCAGGATCTGCAGAGAGTTCTGAAAGGGAAGGCGTTTCAAAACTCGTTGCGATATTGGCATAGAAGTGTTTCGCTTTCGCGAAAGCGTAACTCGCACCCACACTAGGATTGAAAGTATTCAATTGAATGTCTCCAGAATCATCTCCGTTTGAAACAAAGTTATCATCCACAGTTAGTTTATTATAATCAAAACGCAGTCCGCCGGTAAGATACCAACGGCCAGACTGCCAATGATCAATCACATAGAAACCAGCATTGGTAAATTTTTCTGCTTGATCTAAGGTCTTTTCTCCAAGAACTCCTTCTACATTTCGAAATCGACGGCGACTATCATTTTGATACCCTAGATCATACCCCACTTTGAATGTATTCTTTGAGGAACGCAGTTCATAACTGGCTCCTTGGCCTATATAATTTCTACCAAGGTCAACCGCGCCACCAAATTCAAAAGGAAGTTTCCCTTCAAAATTTCGACGATTGTAAAACAGGTAGCTGCGTAATTTTACGTGATCATTTTGATCCCACACCAGAGATGTTCCTACTTTCAATTGCCGGATGCTCTCTCCGGTTTGAAATAAGACATTGCGATCTCTTGCTTGTCGCCTATCAGACAGCACCTCTTCCAGTGTCAATCCTCCAGGATCTTGCGCTTCTGGCGAATCACTATAATTAAGCAGTGCTTTCATTTTTAGTGATTCGCTTAGGCGAAAATTACCTGTGAAATTGGTGTTGATTTGCTGAAAACCACTTTGATCTCGATAGCCATTGGATTGACCGTAATTTCCGTGAAAAATATAATTAGCTTTATCGTCCCCTATCGCCGCCGTTGCTTGATAATTCTGAAAACCATAGGACCCTACTCCCGCTTTCCATTGCGAAAAAGGTTTTTCAAAATCGGCTATAGTTTGTATAGAAATTACACCTCCGGAGGCATTCCCGTAGAGTGAGGAGCTTGGTCCTTTGATCACTTCAATGCGCTTTATGATACCCATATTAAGGTTATCCAATTGTCCTTGCCCATCAGGTGTTGTTTCTGGAATACCATCTACAATCAATTTTATGCCCCGAATTCCAAAAGCTGCCCTCGCTCCAAAACCGCGAATTGAAATTCGTAAATCTTGCGCAAAGTTTGTAGCATTCTGAGTAAACACTCCTGGCATTTGCACGAGATATTCCTGTAGGGAAGTCTGCTGTCGTGAAACATCATCGACACCACTCTGATACACGGAAGTCGCCGCTGGCAATCGCTCAGGCGCCACAGATATGCGGGATGCCGATATTAAAACGGTGTCTAACTTTTGGACAGATAACGTGTCGACTTGCGCCAAAATGGAACCTACAGAAAGGATTGTTAAGAACATAACTAGATAAAGTCGCACAAGCAAAACGTATTTTTAGGAAAAGTACAACCTCCCCAACAAAGCGCAAAACATTGCGGTTGAAAGTTAAGCATGACCGCTATAATTATAGTAATTATCTACTAAAAATGTGCAGTTTTCTCGCACTATCAGATCTATTAATATATCTCTATTTAGGATGTCTTTCACCCCCAAAGCACGCTACTTCCCTAACAATTCAATCAAGCACCTCGTTTTGATGAATTGTTGTACCTAGTGATGAACCTTCCAATTTGTACTACATTAGCTTTAGCAGTTCGACACTTTATTACCAATTTTATCGAAGAGCTCTGCATAAACTTCAGTACACTGGAAGCGTAACAATAACAGACTTTAAGTGTCTATTAGTCCTAGCCGTCACAACCATGAAAAGACCTTTCAAAAAAATTACTCGCTGGTGTAAAGCCAAAATAAAAACTATTACTCCAGGAAACACTGCCATAAAAGGAGCTTCTATCGCTCTAATTAGTGTATCCTTTCTCTTATTTGCTATTGCTGCCATCACTAATATACAAGACACGAAAGACCCCGCGCTAAGCCTCTTTTTTATTGTCTATATTCTGGTCGTTATATTGATCGTTTTTATTTTTCTCTGGATACTCAAAAAGATCTATAAAACCTCCAGAGAGTATAAACTAGCGCTTCTCATTGCTATTCCGCTGTTTGTCTTTTCATTTGCGGGAGATGGAGTTTATATTTGCGCTGCCATCATACTTTTATCTCTGTTGGGAGCAGCCATTGCTATTTTTGCCAAAGGCAGTTTCAGGATGCTTACGCGAACCAAAAAAGTCGTTACTGTGCTTGGTCTTTTCTTAGGAACCTCAGGAATAGTTGCCGCTATAATAGGATTTATACCCACAGGTTTTGACATGAACCCTATTGTGAACGCCGCCTCTTTAAATACTGATACAATTGCCGCCATTACTGGGGAATCCCCTGCCGAAAAAGGTCCTTATAAGGTCAAGACATTGACCTATGGAAGTGGAAAAGACAAACATCGCTCTGAATTTGCTGAAAAAGTTACCATACAAACTGACTCGGTGAATGGTGTTGCTTTTCTTGATAATTGGGATGGCTTTGGAGGCTGGTATCGTGAAAATTTCTGGGGGTTTGATGCAAAATCGCTTCCTGTAAATGGCTATGTCTGGTATCCAGAAGGCGAAGGTCCTTTTCCTCTTGCTTTGATTGTTCACGGAAATCATAGTATGCAAGATTTTTCTGATACGGGCTATGCCTATTTAGGAGAGCTATTAGCCTCTCGAGGCATTATTTTTGTTTCTGTAGACGAAAACTTCTTCAATACCTCGTGGTCTGACATTACAGGTGGGTTGGATGAAGAGAATGATGCGCGTGGCTGGATGCTTTTGGAACACCTGCGTGTCTGGCAAGATTGGAATATTGATGTGTCTAGTGCGTTCTATCAAAAAATTGACACAAACAACTTAGCGCTTTTGGGACACTCCAGAGGAGGAGAAGCTGTGGGGCATGCAGCATTACTCAACAAAATGCCTTATTATTTTGACGATGCTACGATTCCTTTAGACTATAATTACAACATTAAATCTATTGTAGCTATTGCCCCAGTAGACGGCCAATACGAGCCTGGAAATGCTCGCACTGAATTACAAGACCTCAGTTATTTTGTGCTTCACGGATCTCAAGATGGGGATGTATCTTCATTTGCCGGTTCCAAACAATATGAACGTGTTACATTTTCAGACAGTACAGCTCATTTCAAATCAGGACTTTATATCCAAGGCGCAAATCACGGGCAATTTAATACTAGTTGGGGAGACAATGATATGGGATTAGGAAGCACTGGCTTACTTAATCTCAAACAACTCCTAACAGAAGAAGAGCAGCGCGAAATTGCCAAAATATACATCAGTGCATTTTTGGAAAGCACTTTGAAAAACAATGATCGCTACCGCCCCCTATTTGCAGATGCGCGTACAGGCAAAGCATGGCTGCCAGAAACGATCTACCTCAATCAATATCAAGATGCCAATTTTAGTCCGTTAACGACCTTTGATGAAGATTTTGACGTCTCCACAACCACAGAACAGGAAGGTGTCATTTCTTCTAAAAACCTATCCGTTTGGAGGGAACAAGAGATTGCATTAAAGTGGGGAGAAAAGGGAAGTCGTGCAGCCTATATTGGCTGGCACTATCAGGATCTTGAAGATAAAGATGAAACTGAAGGAGCACAAATCAACATCATTCCTGATTCGATAAAAGCGAGTTATACCCTACATTTTCCGGAAGGAATATCTAAAGTAGACAGCACATCTGCACTCAGCTTCAGCCTAGCTGAATCAAAAGAAAGTACAGATCCAAAGTCTCGTGGGAAGTGGAAGAATAATGAGGAAGATGAGATTGAAGATGAAGACAAAAATGAGGAAGATAAGGATGAGGATAAAACGCAAGCAGATGATGAAAAGGAAGATGACCCTGAAGACCCCATAGATTTCACAATCATTTTAGAAGATTTCCAGGGTCAAAAAATCCAATTCCCTCTGAGTCAATTTTCAGCTTTACAAAGAGAAATAGAGGTTCGCATATGGAAAGCTGATTTCATCTCAGGTGACAGCTCTTCAGAAAATGTTTTTCAGACCTTCCGTTTTCCACTTATAGCGCTTCAAAAAGAGCTCAATGGCTTTGACCTATCTAACATAGTCTACATCCATTTTATTTTCGATAAAACGCTTCAAGGCGTTATTGTTATTGATGACATTGGATTTGCAAAATCATCGCCCACACAGACGTTTTAGATGTGATCCATTGCTCTTTAGATCGCTAGACAGGAGTGTGTACCTGCGTAAGCTAGCGTCTCTCCTACGTAGGCGCAAAACCGATAGAAATGCCCTATACCAGTATGTGTTAGAATAATGTTAGAATCCATTGCAAGAACCTTCTATTGGTGTATATTTGCACTCTATTTAGAATCATTATGATTAAAGTATCCTCAGAAGCAAAAACTAAAATCGCCAGTCTCATGCAGGAAGGTGGTTTCAACGTTGTATCCGACTACGTCCGTATAGGTGTAAAAAGTGGTGGATGCAGTGGCTTATCGTATGAGTTAGATTTTGATAAAAGTCAGCAAGAAAGCGATAAGGTGTTTGAAGATAATGACGTACGTCTTATCGTAGATAAAAAAAGTTTCCTTTACCTCATTGGAACTGTCCTAGAATACAGCGGTGGTCTCAACGGGAAAGGATTTGTGTTTAACAATCCTAACGCTCAACGCACTTGTGGTTGCGGCGAAAGTTTTTCGTTATAAAAAATAGGAGTTCGCTTGTGCGAAATCACAACTATTTTCAATTACTGAACAAAAAAAAATGGCATATACTGAAGACGATTTAAGGGAAGAATTAAAAACCAAAGAGTATGAATATGGTTTTTACACAGATATAGCGTCTGAAACATTTCCGGTTGGATTAAACGAAGATATCGTTCGGGCAATTTCTAAGAAAAAGGAAGAACCAGAATGGATGACAGAATGGCGATTAGAAGCTTTTAAAGTTTGGAAAACCATGAAGGAACCGGAATGGGCAAATGTTAATTATGAAAAGCCAGATTTTCAAGCCATTGCTTATTATTCTGCACCGGTTGCTGTGGATCCAAACAAAACATTAGATGATGTAGATCCCGATCTACTTGCGATGTACAAGAAATTAGGAATCTCTGTAGACGAGCAGAAAAAGATGAACAATGTCGCCATGGATATTGTGGTTGATTCTGTTTCTGTAGCGACTACTTTTAAGAAAACGCTTGCCAAACAAGGCATTATTTTTATGAGTATTTCTGAGGCCATTAAAGAGCATCCTGAACTTGTAAAAAAATACCTCGGCACCATTGTACCTACCAAAGATAATTTCTATGCGGCCTTGAATTCGGCCGTTTTTAGTGATGGCTCTTTCTGTTATATTCCTAAAGGCGTACGTTGCCCAATGGAACTTTCTACTTATTTTAGAATCAACCAAGGCGGAACTGGCCAGTTTGAAAGAACGCTTCTCATTGCAGATGAAGGCAGTTATGTTAGCTACTTAGAAGGATGTACAGCACCTAGTCGTGATGAGAACCAATTGCACGCAGCAGTTGTTGAACTAATAGCACTTGATGATTCAGAGATCAAATACTCTACGGTTCAAAACTGGTATCCTGGAAGCGCAGAAGGAAAAGGAGGCGTTTACAACTTTGTTACGAAACGTGGGCTTTGCGAGAAAAATGCAAAAATTTCCTGGACTCAAGTCGAAACAGGATCTGCTGTTACTTGGAAATACCCTAGTTGTATCCTCAAAGGAGATAACTCGATTGGAGAATTTTACTCCATCGCTGTAACCAATAATTACCAGCAAGCCGACACTGGAACGAAGATGATTCACTTAGGCAAAAACACAAAGAGCACGATCATTTCAAAAGGAATTTCTGCTGGAAAATCTCAGAATTCATATCGTGGACTCGTGAAAATTAATAGCGGTGCACACAATGCTCGTAACTTCTCTCAATGTGATAGTTTATTGATGGGTAATGAATGTGGAGCGCACACCTTCCCATACATTGAAGTCAAAAACAAAACAGCTCAAATTGAGCATGAGGCAACTACCAGTAAAATTGGAGAAGATCAGATTTTCTATTGCAATCAGCGCGGTATCAATACTGAAAAGGCAATTGCACTTATTGTAAATGGATTTAGTAAGGAGGTACTTAACAAACTTCCTATGGAGTTTGCCGTAGAGGCTCAGAAGTTATTAGAAATAAGCCTTGAAGGATCTGTAGGTTAATCATATTTCAAAAACCATCAATTACATTCATTTTTAAAAATAACCATGAAAAAATTATTAGCCATTTTTGCTCTTATTGTGGTCTTTACAAGCTGTAAACAAGAAACTAAAGCAGATGTTGAAACCGAAGATATAGCAACAAAAGTTTCTTCCCTAGAAGATGTTATTACACTCAAAGGAGAATTTATTTACTTAGACGATGCAGCTGTTCTTAATTGTGGAAACAAAATTTATGGTGTAACCATTGATGAGAAAATGCTTGAATTGGTAGCGCAAGTAGCTCTCAAAAAAAATGAGCCTTTTGACATGATACCTGTTATTATTCATGGAGTTGTCACTCCTAATCCGGCACTAACTGAAGATAATCAAGTATGGCAAGAGGTAGTAACTATTAAGGAAATAGTAAAAGTATTTGCTCCTACGGGGGAAAGTGCTATTAAAGTAGAATCGGGCAACTAACCCAACACACGAATGACTCCCATTCGGGAATCAGTTTAAAAAGAACCCTATGTTATCAGTAAAAAATCTGCACGCAGGAATTGAAGAAAAAGAAATTCTTAAAGGAATTAATCTAGATATAAAAGCAGGAGAGGTACATGCCATCATGGGACCTAATGGTTCTGGAAAAAGCACCCTTTCCTCTGTTATTGCAGGAAAAGAAGAATACCAGGTGACCGGCGGAGATATTGAGCTCAATGGAGTATCTATCCTCGAAATGGATCCAGAAGAAAGAGCACACGAGGGTGTATTTCTTTCCTTCCAATATCCTGTGGAAATCCCAGGAGTATCTGTTACAAATTTTATCAAAACAGCCATTAACGAAACTCGTAAAGCCAAAGGTTTGAAGGATATGCCGGCTAGTGATATGTTGAAAAAGATCCGTGAAAAAGCGGAGCTTTTAGAGATCGATCGCAAGTTTTTATCACGTTCGATAAATGTTGGCTTCTCTGGAGGGGAAAAGAAACGGAATGAAATTTTTCAATTAGCGATGCTTGAACCAAAGCTCGCCATTTTGGATGAAACTGATTCTGGTTTGGATATCGATGCGTTACGTATTGTGGCCAACGGTGTAAACAAACTACGCAACGAAGATAATGCTGTGCTTTTGATCACGCACTACCAACGATTGTTGGAATATATCGTACCTGATGTTGTACACGTATTGATGGACGGGAAAATTGTAAAGACCGGAGGCAAAGAATTGGCTCTGGAATTAGAAGAAAAAGGATACGACTGGTTAAAAGCCGAAACGGTTTAAAAAAAAACACTATGTCATTAAGAGACAAACTTATAAGCTCACATATTGTCTTCCAAGAAAGTTTGGATGCAGATTCGCCTATCTATGATTTGCGCGGAGAAGCTATCAAAACCTTTGAAGCAGAAGGGTTTCCTTCTAAAAAAGATGAGAACTGGAAATATACATCACTCAATAGCATTTTAAAAGACAGCTATAGCCTGCGCCCAAATGGTGAAGCCGATCTGGATTTTAAGGATATCAAGCAATACTTGGTCAATGATATTGACACCTACAACATCGTTTTTGTCGATGGTGTATTTAGTTCATATTTATCCTCAACTACTCACGATGGGATTGATGTATGTACAATGAATTCTGCATTGACTAAATCAAAATACAAGCAGGTTATTGATGTATACTTCAATAAAATTGCTAAAGATGAAAGTCTAAATGCTTTGAATACCGCTTTCGCACAAGAAGGGGCATACATTTATATTCCTAAAGGGAAAGCAGCCGATAAACCTATTCAAATTCTGCATTTTTCAACGGGTATCGGTGGAGAAGCAGCCTTCTTACAACCACGAAACTTAATCGTAGCTGAAGAAAATTCGGAGGTACAGATTATTGAACGTCACCAAAGTTTAACAGACGATAGAACATTTACCAATTCGGTAACAGAAATCTATGCTGGAAAACATTCTAATGTCGATTACTATAAAATCCAAAATGACAAGCTAAACGCTTCATTAATAGACAATACAGAAATCGAACAACATGATAATAGTATTGTTTCCGTGCATACGTTCTCTTTTGGAGGAAATATCACACGTAACAATTTGAACTTTTATCAAAAAGGTCAACATATTGACTCTATTCTCAAGGGAGTAACCATCATTGAAGGAAAACAACATGTAGACCATAACACCTTGGTACACCATATCACTCCAAACTGTGAATCACATCAAGATTATAAAGGTATTTTTGCCGAAAAATCTACAGGTGTTTTTAACGGAAAAGTAGTGGTTGAGAAAGAAGCTCAAAAAACCAATGCCTACCAATCCAACAATAACATATTAATCGATGATCAAGCGACTATCAACTCAAAACCTCAACTAGAGATTTTTGCTGATGACGTACGTTGTTCTCATGGATGTACTATTGGACAATTGGATGAAACTGCTCTGTTCTATTTGCAGTCTCGTGGAATTGCAAAAAAAGAAGCGAGAGCTCTTTTGATGTATGCCTTTGCAAACACTGTACTTTCTAGTGTTCGCTTACCACAATTAAAGCAGCGTATTACAAAACAGATTGCTAAAAAAATTGGTGTAAATATTGGATTCGATATTTAATCCTTAAACATTCTATACTAGGCCTCTTTGATCGCAATTTCGCGAAAGCGTAGCTTATAAAAGATAGAAAATTTAAAATAACTTATGAAGACTGCCGTACAGACATCAATAGACATAAAAGCCATTCGCAAGGACTTTCCGATTCTAAATCGTACAGTCAATGGACAGCCTTTGATCTATTTTGACAATGCGGCTACTTCTCAGACACCTCAAATAGTAATAGACGCCATTGTAGACTACTATTCTAACTACAATGCCAATATTCACCGCGGCGTTCACTCGCTTTCGCAAGAAGCCACGGATGCTTATGAATTAGCACGTATAAAAGTTCAAAAACACTTCAACGCTAAAAATTCTTACGAGATTATTCTCACAGCGGGAACTACGCATGGAATTAATATAATCGCTCATGGCTTTCGTTCTATCCTAAAAACAGGCGATGAGATACTGGTTTCGGCTTTAGAACACCATAGTAATATAGTGCCTTGGCAGATGCTTTGCGAAGAAACAGGAGCTGTGCT
>JBLHXM010000096.1:0-12771 GCA_047630395.1 Dokdonia sp. | reverse complement strand
TCAGTTTTCGATCCTGCACGGCCTCCACCACCCATTCTATAAGTGTTTTTAGGTTTGAAAAGAACATTGTCTGCTTTCGCGAAAGCGGAAGTACTTGCCTGATGAATCACAGATAAATCATCAATAATCCATAGACTTCTTCCCTGTGTTGCCACAATCAAATTGTTGTCTTTAATCGCCAAATCAGTAATGGGTACGATAGGTAGGTTTAACTGAAAAGGTTTCCAGTTCTTACCATCGTCAAATGAGATATACATCCCCGTTTCTGTCCCAGCATAGAGCAAGCCTTTTTGCTTTGGATCTTCACGAATAACCCGGGTAAAGTGTTCATCTTTGATCCCGTTCGTGATCATCTTCCATGACTTTCCATAATCCGTCGTTTTATATAAATACGGAGCAAAATCTCCCGACTTATATCTTGTGCCCGCTACGTAGCAAGTACCTGCATCAAAAGCCGATGGTTCTACACTATTGATCATCATCCATTCTGGCATTCCTTTAGGTGTTACATTCTCCCAAGAAACACCCCCATTTTGTGTAATATGTAACAAACCATCATCACTACCAACCCATAACAAACCTTCCTTTAAAGGAGATTCTGCTGCCGCGAAAATGGTACAGTAATATTCTACTGAAGTATTATCTTGCGTAATAGGTCCTCCTGAGGATTTTAGCTTTTCAGGATCGTTACGTGTTAAATCTGGACTGATTACCTTCCAGCTTTGTCCTTCGTTTTCGGTAACATGAACGTTGTTTGAAAAAGTATACAATCGATCTGGATTGTGCTTTGAAAAAATAATTGGGAAGTTCCATTGGAAGCGGTACTTCATATCTTCGGCACCATGCCCCATCGGGTTATCTGGCCATACAGAAATAGAACGAACGCTTTCTGTTCTGTGATTGACGCGGGTTAAAAAGCCATCATAACTTCCTCCATATACAATATCATTGTCTTGTGGATCCACCGCAATATGTGCACTTTCTCCACCAGCTGTACTTTCCCAATCCGATTCAGAAATAGATCTTCCTGTGGTTCTATGTGGAATTCTAACCGTCGAGTTATCCTGTTGCGCAGCGTAAATACGGTATGGGAAACTATTATCTGTAGTCACTCTGTAAAACTGCGATGTAGGTTGGTTGTTGTAGGTACTCCAGGTCTCACCTCCGTCATAACTGATTTGAGCCCCCCCATCATCACCAATGATCATACGCTTCGAATCTTCTGGTGCAATCCACAAATCATGATGATCTCCATGTGGTGCATTATAGGTGTCAAATGATTTCCCACCATCTGTAGACTTATGATAACGTACATTAAGTACGTAGACTGTATTTATATCTTCTGTGTCTGCGTACAGACGTGTGTAGTACCAAGCACGCTGACGTAACTGTCGCTCACTATTCACTTGACTCCAGGTTTTACCCCCATCATCAGAACGATATAATCCACCTTTTTCTTTATTCTCAACAATAGCCCAAACGCGATCACTATTTATTGGCGACACCGTAACACCCATAATTCCTAAGGTACCTGTAGGGAAGCCTTCATTGGTACTAATCTCTTTCCACGTTTCTCCACTATCTGTACTTTTCCATAAGGCAGAACCATCACCACCCGAACTCAAACTATATGGCGTTCGGCGAGCGTTCCATGTACTCGCATACATAATCCGTGGATTGTTGGGGTCAAAGCTCAAATCTACTGCTCCAGAACTCGCATTGCTAAACAGTTTTTGGGTCCAATTTTTTCCTCCATCGATACTTTTATAAATTCCTCGTTCCTGAGTAGGCTTATAAATATTTCCAAGTACTGCGGCAAATACTATATCAGAATTGGTAGGGTGAATTCGAATACGTGGAATATGACGACTTTTAGGTAAGCCACTTTGTATCCATGTCTTTCCTGCATCTTCTGTTTTCCAGACACCATAACCCGAAGAAACATTTCCACGAAGGGTTTTTTCGCCACCGCCTACATAAATTACATTTGGGTCTGATTTTGCGACTTCTATCGCTCCAATACTCCCTCCAAAAAAACCATCGGATATATTTTCCCATTCTCTTCCTCCATTTGTGGTGCGCCAAACACCACCGCCGGTGGCTCCAAAATAGAATAAGTTTGGTTTTCCAGGAACTCCGGTTACTGCGGCCGATCGACCTCCTCGAAAAGGACCGACAAGCCGGTATTCTAGGGCACTGTAAACAGATTCATCTGGAGCTTGAGCAAAGCTATCTGTAAAAATTCCTGAGCAGAGCCCCAGAAATAATAGGATTAATTTGGTTTTCATTGAGTGTGTTGGTTTGATTTTGATTGAGAAAGTTAATCAAAACTTGTCATTCTTACTCGTTTCCTCGTGGTTTTAACGTGTGTAAGAATCTGAAATTTACGGTTCCGCTTTCGCGAAAGCGGAACTTATACCAATTCCTCTTGAACTATGAGTGTATTCTTGACCTCTCGATTCAAGTAATAACCCGTGAGCAAAGTTGCCATAACATCTGCAATGGGAAAGGCGATCCAAACGCCCCAAACGCCTAAGAATGGTGGTAAAATTAGAATCAACGGAATTAAGAAGAACCCCTGCTTCGTCAAACTAAGTAACAGTGCTGGCCCTGCTTTTCCTATAGACTGGAAATAGGCAGACCCTATCAATTGAACCACAATAATAGGAGTTGCAGCAAAGACCCAACGTAAGGCATTCGGGGTCCGAGAAAGTATTTCGGCGTTATCAGCAAGTGTTTGTGGATTTCCCCCTTTATCACTTAAAAATAAATGGACAAATGCATCCGGAAAACTCATGATCACTGCAAAAATGACCACTGCAAGAATCCCTCCATATTTAATAGAAGTATTGATGGTTTCACGTACGCGGCTATAGTGCTTAGCACCGTAATTATAGCCTGCAATTGGCATAAACCCTTGGGTCACTCCAATCACAGGAAACAATGCAAACATCAACATCCGACTGATAATTCCGTAGGACGCTAGATCAAGGGCATCTCCATATGATATAAGGACGTTATTGAGCAAAATTCCAAGCACACTAATGGTGCCTTGTCTCGCCAAGGTAACGGAACTTAAACTACTGATCTCTCGCACGACCTTTCCTTTCAGTCTGAGGTAAGAAGCCGTAATCCGTAGTTCGCTTTTCGCTATAAAAAACCAAAGAATAAAACCAAAACAGATTGCATAACTAATAAAGGTCGCCCAAGCGGCGCCTTCCATGCCATAATCGAAGATGTTGATCAAGATATAGTCCATAAGGATATTGCCAATAGCTGGCAATATCATGGCATACATAGCAAATTTAGGCTTGCCTTCGGCTCGGATAACGTTGTTTCCCATCATACACATGGCTAACATTACAATCCCATATAAGACAATACGATAATAAGTGAGCGCCATCTCCTTGAAAGAATCGGCGGCACCGAAAAATTCAATAAAATAGTCTTCAAATATAAGTCCAATAGCCGCTAAAAATCCAGAAATTAAGAAGGTAAGTGTAATCTGATTTCCAAAGACAGACCTGGCTTTATCCGTATCTCCAGCGCCCAAAGCGCGGGATAGTACAGAGCTTCCTCCAATACCTACAGCCAATCCAATAGCGGCAATAAAAAAAGTGAAAGGAATCACAACCGTTATCGCAGAAATAGCTTGAGGCCCAATCCATCGTCCTACAAAAATAGTATCTACAATCATGTTTAAAGACATGACTAAAATCCCAATGGAAGCTGGAACTGCCTGTTTTACCAGGAGTTTAGATATGGGTTCTGTGCCTAATGATAGAGAATTCTTTTTTGCCAAGTTTAATGCCTAAGAAGCCACAAGATGCAACCCCTTTTTTAGACTGCCATCAATTTAGAATTTATTTAACGTTGAGCCCCTTTAGGCAATTGCCTTCCCTGAATGCACAATAGCCCATTCATGGATCCAATTGGCAATTACTTGTGCCCAATCATCTCGATCGTTTAAACATGGAATGGTCGTGAACTCTTTTCCACCTGCTTCATGGAAAATTTCTTGTCCTTCCATTGCGATTTCTTCTAAGGTTTCTAGGCAGTCAGAAACGAAAGCTGGGGTTGCAATAGCCATTTTCTTAAAACCTTCTTTTCCCATTCGCTCAATAGTACGGTCTGTATATGGCTGCAACCAAGGGTCGAAACCTAGGCGTGATTGAAAAGAAGTGGAAAATGTACCAGGCTCCAGATTCAAATACTGACCAACTTTACGGGTTGTTTCATAGCATTGGTGGCGGTAGCAAAACTCATGTGCTTTGGAACCTGCACTACAGCAACTTCCATCCATTTTACAATGCACTTTGGTCACGTCACTCTTACGAATATGGCGTTCTGGAACACCGTGATATGAAAACAAGAGGTGTTCATAATCCAAATCTTTGAGATGCTCTCCGATACTTTCGGCCAGCACTCTTGAATAATCTTCTTTTTTATAAAAAGCAGGGACATTGGTGATTTTCATCTTCGGGAAAAACTCTGATCGAAGTGCTTCAGCAAGGACTACAATCGTCTCCGTTGTTGCCATTGCATATTGCGGATATAAAGGCAATAGTAGTACTTCATCAACGCCTTGATCATGTAATTTCTGAAGTCCCTCTTTCATAGAAGGTGTGCCATATCGCATGGCAATTTCTACTGGCAAATCTGTACGTACTTGCACTTTTTTCTGTAAACGCTGCGTAAGTACAATTAATGGAGAGCCTTCTTCCCACCAAATCTTACTGTAGGCTTCGGCACTCTTTTTAGGACGTGTATTTAAAATGATCCCTTTTACAAGTAAAGCTCTTGCAGCATAAGGGACATCAACAACACGCTCGTCCATTAGGAACTCTCCTAAATATTTTTTTACATCTTTAGGGTCTGTACTATTTGGTGATCCTAAATTAACAAGTAAAACACCTTTGTTCATTAGTTTTCTTTTTCAGTTCAACAAAAATAAGAAGTATCGAGGATAAAGGCATTAAAAAACAATAAGAGTTTTTGATGGCACTATTCCAAACACCAGAGAATCGCTTCTTCCAGATGCTTTCTAAATCCATCTTCAGCAAAAGCCTCTTTGGTATGTCCGCCACCGGAATAAAATGCTTTTCCTCCATCATAAGCTTGATACCAAGCAATAGGATGAAAATCTCCATTGGTTCCTCCTTCATAACTTGACTCATTTAACGTCAAAACCGTCGTTACCGAAGGATGTATGTTCTTATAATTATACCATTCATCATCTCGAGAAAAAGTATCTGATAAATGCGCTACACTTCTATGGGTATTCGCCGTTTTTTCGACGGTTGCGGTGCGTATGTTTGGATTGTTAGGATGACTTTCAAAATAACCGCCTACCAATTTTCCATACCAAGGCCATTCATATTCCGTATCAGCAGCAGCATGTATTCCCAAATAACTCCCTCCTGCTTGTATATACTTTTCAAATGCATCTTGTCCCGTCGCGTCTAGAACATTTCCTGTCGTACTTAAAAATACAATAGCATCATACTGAACAAGTGGCTTACGTGAAAAGAGTAGGCTGTCTTCCGTATGCTCCACTGCAAAATTATGTGCTTTTCCAAAGGCCTTAAAAGTCTCCACTCCGGTTTCAATAGACCGATGTCGCCAACCAAGGGTTTTGGTGAAAACTAAAACTTTCTTCATCTGGGTTTGTTCAACCGTCGAAACCTCAGTGGTTGCGGTAGTTCTAATTTTCGAGCAAGCGGATAAAAGAATGCCAGTACAAGCTAGATACACGAAGCGTTTAATAATCATCATGATGATGGTGATTTTAAAGAATTAAAGATAGTAATCAAACGTTGAGCATCAACCCATAGACATCAAGTACTTCTTAGGCGTCGTCCCAAATTTCTTTTTAAAGGCGGTAATGAAATGACTGGCCGTACTATATCCAACTTTCAAACCAACTTCATTTACATTGTGCGAACCTGTTTCTAAAAGTTGGCGCGCGACCTCCATTTTATAATCAAACAAAAAGCTAAACACCGAGTCTCCATAAATCTGCTTAAAACCTTCTTTCAATTTATTAATAGAAAGTCCAATCTCATCTGCGAGCACATGAAGTGTTGGTGGCTCTTGCATTCGGCTTATAATAATTTGTTTCGCTCGCTTAATCTTTTGCACATTGTCTTCGTCTACTAAAAATGGACATTGTTCCACATCTGCATCTGCGGGCCGATTGAAATACAAACTCAAAAGTTCATATCCCTTTCCCTTAAAGTATAGATCCTTGATACTCGGATGTAAGTTGTAATTCATCAACTGATTGAGCGCAATAGCCATAGAAGGTGAAATACTGCCATCTTTATAATATTTACGATCTTTATTTTCATCACTTAAAAAAGTAATATAGTTGGCCTCTTTTGAAAACAGACTGTGAAATTTCTTGATAGAAATCAATAATGTGATGACCCAACTTTCCGGTTCTAATACCAAATTCATGGGTAAATCGCGTTGTGGGTTGTACAAAAGCAACGAATTCTCTTCTCGAATAGGCAACTGATATGCCCCGTTGTTGAAGTTAAATATAGCGGCTCCTTTCAGACAGAAATGAAACTGAATAAAATTACTATCTATTTCTCGCACAACTTGCTGTTTTTTAGTCATTTCATTATCAAAACGAAGTACGATAAAGCCCGGATCAATCCGTGTCTCTTTAAATAAACTTTCAGCGATATTTTCTTCGATAGGATGCTTCATAAAACAGTTTTTTTATTTAGAATCATTCTAATTAAAGAGATTGGCTAACTCTCTTTAGCTATGATTAACAGGGGTTTTACACAAAAATAAGGCTTATTTTTCCATCAAGAAGCATCTTACGATATAAATGGTACCGCTAGCGTTATTTTTTCCAATACTATCGAGATATTTTTGTACACACCTATTAGAAGAGCAACGACTTGAGTATACAAGCAACATCTTTTTACGCCATAGGCATCAGCTACCAAAAAGCTGATGCGTCCATACGTGGGCATTTTAGTGTGGATGATGCTACTCAACAAGCTATTCTTGAACAGGCCAAAGCACAACACCTTCCTGGTCTTATTGTCATCTCTACCTGTAATCGCACGGAACTTTATGGCTTTGCAGACAACGCAATGACCTTGGTCAATTTACTCTGCGCACAGACCAAAGGCACCATGGAAGAATTCTTGGAGGTTGCCTACCTACACAAAAATGATGATGCCATTGCACACCTTTTTAAAGTGGGCACAGGTCTCGACAGTCAAATTCTTGGAGATTTTGAAATTATTGGACAGTTGAAACTAGGCTTTAAAAAAGCCAAGAAACTCTCCATGATCAATCCATATATGGAGCGCTTGGTCAATGCTGTTATTCAAGCGAGCAAACGCATTAAAAACGAAACAGAAATTTCAAGTGGTGCTACCTCGGTAAGTTTTGCCGCCGTCCAATACATCATGGCACGCGTGCCTTACGTATCTGAGAAGAACATCTTACTATTTGGAACTGGAAAAATAGGACGTAACACCTGTGAAAACCTCATTAAGCATACTAAAAATGAGCATATCACGCTGATTAACCGCACCAAGGCTAAGGCTGAAAAAATTGCTGGTAAATTCAATCTGATCGTCAAGGATTACGCAGACATCCAAAGCGAAATTGCTCAAACAGATGTCCTCGTGGTAGCGACTGGTGCACAGCAACCGACGATCAATAAGAACCTGATCTATACCAAAAAGCCTTTACTTATTTTAGATCTGTCCATTCCAAAAAATGTTGCAGATGACGTTACCGATCTTGACAATGTCACCTTGATTCATCTCGATCAACTTTCGAAGATGACGGATGATACTCTTAAACGTCGCCAAGGATATATCCCACTAGCAGAAGTAATTATTACTGAAATTACTGCTGATTTCAATGCATGGTTGCTTACGCGAAAATTCGCGCCAACGATCCAAGCGCTCAAACAAAAACTGAACAGTTTGAAGGATGCCGAGATTGCAACTCAGCGAAAAAAAACACCGGAACTTCTAGAAAATGAAGCCGCCGAACTTGGGGACCGTATTATCCAAAAAATCACCAACCAATTTGCGCACCACCTGCGAAACGCCAATGGTAGTACGCAAGAAAGTATTGCTATGATATCTTCCATTTTCCAACTTGAACAGGAAACGAATGACTAAGATCATACGTATTGGAACTCGGGATAGCCAACTTGCACTTTGGCAAGCCAAGACCGTTCAAGGTCAATTGGAAGCGCTAGGCTATCAAACAGAACTGGTGCCAGTCAAATCTGCTGGAGACCTTATCCTTGACAAACCTTTATACGAATTAGGAATTACAGGGATTTTTACAAAGACCTTAGATGTTGCTATGCTAGCAGGCACTGTTGATATTGCGGTACATAGTATGAAAGATGTGCCCACCGCCTTGCCTATAGGTATCGTACAAGCAGCCGTTCTAGAACGTGCAGATTCACAAGATATTTTAGTACATCGCAATCATCCAGATTACACTAAGAATTGTACCATCGCCACGGGAAGTCTACGCCGTCAAGCACAATGGCTACATCGTTATCCACATCATAAAACCACCGACTTACGCGGAAATGTAAATACCCGTTTGCAGAAGTTGACGGATAGTGATTGGACAGGTGCTATTTTCGCAAAAGCGGGATTGGAACGCATTGGTGTATTACCAGAACAACACAGCGTACTCGACTGGATGACACCCGCTCCTGCCCAAGGTGCTATGATGATTGCTGCTCTTGAAAATGACCCCTTCTCAAGAGAAGCTTGCGCACAATTAAACCATGAACCAACAGCAACTTGCACACATATCGAACGTGAATTTTTACGCACACTAGAAGGTGGGTGTACTGCTCCTATTGGTGCAATTGCAACTATGGTCGATGAAAATATTCACTTTACTGGAGTATTATTTTCTTTAGATGGGCAAACAAAACTCGAAGTATCTCACACAGTTTCAGTGCACAATGCCTTAGGGTTTGGCACCGATTGTGCCCTAGAAATTTTGGATCAAGGAGGTCGCACTTTGATGAAAGAAATCAAGCAGCAAACCCAAAAGTAAAGATCTGATGAGAGTGCTTTCGACCAAAAAACTCCTTCTAAATCAGCGAGAACTATTACTCAATGCTGGGTTAAGTTTTCTGGAATATGACGCGCTTCGGATCACCTATCTCGATATTAAAATTTCCGTACAATCAACAAATTTTTGCATCATAACTAGTCAAAATGGAGCTCGCTCCTTTTTAAAGCAACAACAAATACCTGCCCATGCGTCTTACTTCTGTGTAGGACACAAAACGGCAGCCCTTTTATCTGAAAAAAAGCTAAATGTGGTTCACATTGCTCAAAATGGAGCCGATTTAGCCGGATTTATTATAAAAAACCACAAAAACGAAGCGTTTTCGTATTTCTGTGGCAATCGACGTCGCGACGAATTACCCGCTTTGCTAAAAGAAGTAGGAATGGTTTGTAACGAAACCGTTGTTTACGAAACTCATGAACATATACAGACCTTCGACCAGACATTTGACGGTGTGCTTTTTTTTAGTCCGCTGGGAGTTTCCGCTTTCGCGAAATCAAATCCAATACCGGTTGCTTTCTGCATTGGAGAAACGACCGCAACAGCTGCCAAAAAATGCACAAACATAGTGGTTGTATCCAATGCAACGACCATTGAAAGTACCATTGCCAAGGCAGTCCATTATTTTAAAAACTAACTGTCTCAGTGAGCCAGATATAGCAAATACTATGATCAAGAACGATTTATTTTTAAGAGCATTAAAAGGGGAAACCGTAGACCGTCCACCGGTATGGATGATGCGTCAGGCAGGAAGGTATCTTCCAGAATTTATGGAGATCAAAGCCAAGTATGACTTCTTTACGCGTTGTCAAACACCTGAACTTGCTAGTGAAATTACCGTGCAACCGATTCGGCGATACGGAATGGACGCGGCGATTTTGTTTTCAGATATTTTGGTAATTCCGCAGGCGATGAATATCCATGTGGAAATGAAGCCAGATATCGGGCCTTGGTTGCCCAATCCTATTCGTTCTATGAAAGACCTGGACAATGTAATTGTTCCTGATATTCATGAAACCTTAGGCTATGTGATGGAGGCCATCAAAATGACCAAGGAAAAACTGAATGACGACATTCCGCTTATTGGTTTTGCAGGAAGTCCATGGACGATTTTATGTTATTGTGTGCAAGGTCAAGGCTCTAAGAACTTTGATAAGGCTAAGGAATTTTGTTTCACTCAACCCGTTGCTGCACATACCTTATTACAACGTATTACAGATACCACCATTGCTTACTTGAAAGAAAAAGTAAAAGCAGGTGTGAATGCTGTTCAAGTTTTTGATAGCTGGGGGGGCATGCTTTCTCCAGAAGATTATCAAACCTTTTCATGGCAATACATTCAGCAAATTATTGATGCTTTGAAAGAAAAAGCGCCTGTAATCGCTTTTGGAAAAGGATGCTGGTTTGCATTGGATACCATGGCCAAAAGTGGCGCTGCTGCTCTGGGTGTGGATTGGACCTGTAGTGCTCGAAATGCACGCTACTTATCAGGAGGTAATATCACCTTGCAAGGAAACTTTGACCCAACACGCTTGTTTTCGCCACCGAGCGAAATAAAACGTATGGTGCATGAAATGATTGATGCTTTTGGAAAGGATCGTTATATCGTTAATTTGGGACATGGTATTTTACCCAATATCCCATTGGAAAATGCAGGTGCTTTCATTGAAGCTGTTAAAGAATACAAAGCCCCTTGAAACTAAGATCCATCCTACAATCGATGGATTTAAGGCAGCTTTGGAGTTTGTTCCTTCTAAGTATCTGCCATCCATTTTTTGTGATTCCTACGATAAAAGGCACTCGGAAATGTGTTGCAATTTGTGACACGAGATTTGGAAATATTCATCATCGAAATGGTTCGGAAAATGCCTTTCGACATGCATTATGGAACATGCTTATCGTACAAAAAAGTGTGTTTTCAGGAAGGGATCTGAAGAAAGCAATCGCCTGGGCAAAGACCATCACCGATTGGCATGAAGATTTTTCTCCCAACACTCCTTTGGCAAGAGCTATGGATATACATAATAACCAAATAGGACGGGAGCTCATCGCTTTAAATCAGAGAATGACTGCCGAAGAGATGACCAAGCAACTATTAGCAATGATTCGGCTTTCGCGAAAGCACCGCAACATACAAGAACTAGCCAATGACACTGGATTTCTAGTATATATAGAAGATTAAAATGATTAAAGGCATTCTTAACGGACTAAAAACGTACAGAAGTTCTTTTGGGCTCATCGGTAAGCTAGGGCTTTGGAAGTACTTTGCCGTTCCCATTTTCATTAGTGTACTTACAGCAACGGTTATCATATTTTCGGCTTTGAGCTTTTCAGACAATCTTGGTACCTGGGCTTCTAAACTATGGCCATGGGAATGGGGTGCAGAAACATTTTCTACCATCGCCGAAGTTTTTGGAGTTATTTTTATTCTAGCCCTTGGTTTAATAGTGTACAAACATACTATTATGGCTTTGAGCGCACCTTTTATGAGTCCAGTCTCTGAAAAAATTGAAGCCCATCTCAAGGGTGGTACATATACCCCCAGCGAAAATACTTTTGGTGCACAGCTGTGGCGAGGCATTCGTATCAATGGTCGAAACTTAGGCATGGAATTATTGCTTACTATTCCAATCCTTATCTTGGGATTGATTCCCATTATTGGTATTATTTCTACAGCACTCTTATTTTTAGTACAGGCCTATTATGCTGGATTTGGTAATATGGATTACACCTTAGAACGGCATTATACGTATGGAGAAAGCGTCAACTTTGTCCAAAAAAATAGGGGACAAGCGATTGGAAATGGCATTGTCTTTATGCTCTTTTTACTCATTCCATTCATTGGTGTTATTTTGGCACTCCCTCTAGCAGTGACGGCTGCCACGGCACAAACCTGTGGTTTACTTGACAACAAACCTGTAATTACAAAACCATGAAAGATCAATTTGTAGCATACATCCACGCCCTTCAAGACACCATTACGGCGCGTCTAGAATTGATTGACGAGACGGCCAAGTTTCAGGAAGACCTTTGGAAACGTCCAGAAGGAGGAGGTGGCAGAACCCGAGTTATTGAAAACGGCAACGTCTTTGAAAAGGGAGGTGTCAACATCTCACAAGTACATGGGAAATTACCAGAAACCATGCAACAATACTTTGGCGTAAAAGATGCTAATTTCTTTGCCTGTGGCTTGAGCTTGGTGTTACATCCTGTGAATCCAATGGCTCCTACGGTCCATGCCAACTGGCGTTATTTTGAAATGTACAATCCAGAAGGCGAGATAGTGGATCAATGGTTTGGCGGTGGGCAAGACCTGACCCCATACTATCTTTTTGATGAAGATGCGACACATTTTCATCAAGTTTGCAAGACAAGTTGTGATGCGCATGATCCGCTATTCTATCCAAAATACAAGGCACGCTGTGATGAATACTTTTACAATACGCATCGCAACGAAGGTCGTGGCATAGGCGGTCTCTTTTTTGACTATCTTAAGGCCACTGAAGGTCGCTCGATGGAAGATTGGTATAACTTCGTCACGGAGGTAGGTGATCGCTTTTTGGAGGCATATGTTCCTATAATAGAGAAACGCAAGGATCTCGCTTTCGCGAAAGCGCAAAAAGACTGGCAAGAAATACGCAGAGGCCGCTATGTAGAATTCAACCTCGTGCATGACAAAGG
>JBLHXM010000095.1:0-12800 GCA_047630395.1 Dokdonia sp. | reverse complement strand
CAATATCTCAATGAACTTGCTCCTAAAAGTAAACCTTCAAAAGCGTCTTCGTAGATGCTAAGGAGTCGAACCTTAATTCAAATAAACACTCTCGTATTTATTGCCAAATCACCTATTTTCTTAGAACTTCTTAGCACATCAACTCTCGTTACCTTGCTAAGCGGGTGCAAATATACCACTGTTTTTTACTAGCCCGCAAGCTTATTTGAAAATAAATAAATATTTTTTTGTATCACCCAAACAACCCCCTTAAAGACAAGCTTTTAGTCCTTAAAAAAAATTAAAAACTTTTTCAAACAAGACCAGGTTTTATCAAATAACCAAGGAAAACACCTCTTTTCGATTTTTCAACACCCCCCTAAAACGTGAAATCTCAAAAAGCAAGATTCAAAAATCGATCAAAATCAATGATGAAAAAAACAGAAATATGACGTATTTTCACACGAACACGTACCCATACAGCACATTAGAGAAAGAAATTCCAAACAATCCCAAATCTCACATTGAAATCTCTGTACGGATAGCCTGGAGCACTAAAAAAATCGTTCCCGGTAAACTTACTATTGAAATGCTCAGCCTTTATAAAAATTCTCGTTTGACGCACTTTGACATTAATAAAGAAATCTAGCAAAGGAAAACCGCCCAACTCTTCTTCATTTTGCACATAGAACTCCGCAAGTATAGGATCATACGCATTCATCTTATAGGCCGTAAAATAAGTCAAGTTAAAACCCGTCTGCAAGAACAAAGCTTTCTTAAAAACCCGATCTGTAAAATAAATAGAACTACGTGTAAGCACTTCCGGCACATTAAAGACATCTGTAGCACCACTTACCTGCTGAAAAGTCACTGCTGCATTTAACGCAAATTTGCCATATCGAATCTCCTTCTGAGCCGTAACCTTTAAGTAATTAATCGATTCATTGGATTGAAAAGATTTTATCAAGGTATCTGCTGATGATAAAGCAAAGTAAGCAAGGTTATCTATCGTGCTAACAGAAACATCTGCATTCAGCCATTTCTTAGATTTCAACCCAAAAGACAATGTATTCGTCTTTACATTGTCATAGGCGGGAGCATTATGCCAATTATAATTTAAATAATTACTTTGATATAATAGGTGGTTGTAATTTGCTGGACTCGAATTACTATGAATCCGCCCATGCAAGCGCCCAAAATTCGCCACAGCATATCCAGCTTCGCCTTGAATACTATACCCATCAAAATCACCCACTACATTAACTTGGGCGTCTCCTTCAATATCAAACCCACCTATTGTGTTATGATACCTTCCGCCTACAGACACAATATCACCTACGAGCCTATTAGGGATACGTTCTGATACCCCATCATTATCTATGTCCTGAATAAGCACCGATTTATATCCATAATCATAATGGGTAGTATTGGCTTGAAAAGCCAGTTCGCCCAAGTTTTTATCTTCATATACAATGTTCAATTCATTATAAGTTTCCTCATGATCTGTACGATCTCGAAAACTGGCATCTTCAAAAGAATCTCCAAAAATTTCATTGGCTGCCGTCTGACGGAATTCATAAAATTTATTTTCACTATTAAAAACATGTCCCAAGCGAAGTGAATATGACGACACCGAATCTTTCTTTTGAATGAGATTGTAATGATGATTAACATATACCCTTGTGCCATCTAGAATGTTTTCAGCATCTTGAAACTGAACTAACAAACGTGATCGATCATTAAACTGACTATCATTACTGGCAAACTGCTCCAACGCTAAGTCCTGCAAGCCACCATTTTCTTGATTTAAAAGATCTTGCGCTACCCAATGGGCCCGCACGTGATATCTATCATTCTTTGTACGATAACTAAAAGCCGATCTAAAGTTCCCGGAACTCGTCAAAGCATTTTGATAGGTACCCAAACTTCGCACCCCTTTATAGGCTATTGAAAAATTCAATCTCGGATGCGTATTCATCGTAAAGAATGCATCCAATTGCTGCCCTTGTTGAAACGCACTCCGATAGTATAATTCTGTCAAAGGTGTCGGAACATGAAAGTACTTGATATCTTCCACACCCATATAATTAAAATGACGCGCTTGCGCTGGGCTTAAAGGCATCGTTCCGACTTTTTCAAAATCATATATTAATGTATTGTAAGTTTGTCCGGTGTTTGCAAACGGTAATAAGGCATATCGATCTTTGCGGAGATAATTGAAACGATACTCTTTTGCAATACTTTGGGTAGTATCTACCGTAGTCGTATCGTTCTTAATGGATATAATTTTATAGTCTTCTACAGGAGGGCGATCAAATTTGGCCACTTTGTTATTACTTGTGCCCCCTGTTTGTCCTTGCCCGCTTTGTTGCGAAGTTCGTTGAGGGGTAGGAATTTGTGCAATGACCAAAGAAGTCATCAAACACATTAAAAGAACAAGGAATATACGCATCTATTATTTTTAAAGGATCAAAGTTAATTTTTTTAGGCAGAATCTTGTATTTTCATCATCTAAAAGCGTGTTAAAGCTCAAATATCATATCGACCTCAACGAATGTGGCACCGACGAAGCTGGCCGCGGATGCCTTGCAGGACCTGTCACAGCGGCAGCTGTAATGCTACCGGACACCTTTTCAAATGAGATTCTCACCGACTCCAAACAACTCTCTGAACGCAAACGAGAACTTCTGAGACCGATTATAGAGACCGAAGCGATTGCATTTGGTGTTGTACATATCATGATGGAAGAGATCGATAGCATCAATATCCTCAACGCCTCCATCTTAGGCATGCAAAAAAGTATTGATATTCTTAAAAGTACGCTTTCGCGAAAGCAAAAACTACAACATATCCTTGTTGATGGCAATCGCTTTAAACCCTTCCAAGACATCCCGCATACCTGTGTGATTAAAGGGGATGGCAAATACTTACCTATTGCCGCAGCTTCCGTCCTTGCGAAAACCGCGAGAGATGCATTTATGGAACGTATCCATGAAGAGTATCCAATGTACAACTGGAAGCAAAATAAAGGCTATCCGACCAAAGAACACAGAGAAGCCATACGCACTTTTGGCGTCACCAAATACCACCGCCGAAGTTTTAAATTACTCCCTGAACAATACCGTTTCGATTTTGACGCTTTATAAAGAAACCGATTGTTAAAAACCCCTAGATAACTCCATTAACACTCGCTAGAACCGGAGACTGCTTGTGCTTATTTTTGAGGAACCTTTCAGCTGTTTTTTTATGAGACATTTTATTTATTTGATTTGTATACTTTTTGTCTTTGGTAGTTGTTCCGAACAACAAGCCGCTGCTTCTGATCTTTCAAAATTTATTCCTAGGAAGGCAGCCGTTATTATAAAAACACAAGATCTTAAAGGACTGCGAAGTCAATTACACAACAACGATTTTGCAGAAGCACTCGTCGCTACTCCCATCTTCGATTTTTTTAAAGAACAAGGAGTATTGTTAGACAACCTAAATCCCCAAGGAACCTCTCTTATTTGTTACACCCCCATAGGCAAAGATGATTATGAAGTGAGCCTGATTACAAAGGTGCATAAAGGACTATGGAAATCCGACAGTACCAAAACGACCATTTCATCAAAGACAATACAGGGTTTTAAAACAGAGAACCGCGATTACTTCTACCTCTTACAAAATGAGATCGTGATGATAAGCACCTCACAACTACTTTTGGAAAACACCCTACGAGAAGCTGATGAAGATCCTATCCCAGATCCCTATTTTGATCGAGCCTATAGCACCACAAGCTCAAACGCAACTAGTATTCTAGTTCGTGGTCAAAGCGCTTCAGGCATTTGGCAAGATCTCTTTCCAAAAGGACCGAGTCAAAGCTTAACCGATACTTTTAGTTGGGCCTCGGTGGACCTTGATGCAAGTCAGAACGACATCAAGCTTAGCGGTGTGCTCCTCGTCCAGGATTCTGTAGATTTAAAATTAGACCTACTTAGAGGTACTCTTCCCGTCACCAATACCATCGCCAACATCACCCCATTGTCTGCGCAAAGCGTGACATCTATTACCTATACTGACTGGGAAGTATTTAAAAATAATCAATCACAATTTCTCAAAGTAGATCCTACAAAATTCAACATTCAAGGAGATCCATACTTAAGTTCTTTTCAAGAGGTTGGGCACATTATATTAAATGAAGGTGAAGCGATTATTGGCGTCTCTCTAGACCCTACCCTTACCTTAGAAGGCCTTTCGGGCTCCAAAAAGACAGGGACCTTTCGGCAATTTTCGCTGTTTGAGATGGAAGAAAAGAATGCTTTCGCGAAAGCGTATACCCCTTTATTATCCCTCCCATCGGTAAAGTTATATTGCCAAATGGATAATTTTTTCATTTTCACTGAAAATCAAGAGGTGCTAGAATCGATAATTGCCAACTACCAGAACAATGCTACCCTTGCCAAAAGTGAGACTTTCAAAAACACTGCACGTCTCCTAAGCAGCGCGTCAAGCTTACTTCATATAGAATTTTTGAATCAAGGAAGATACAAACAATGGAGGCGCGAAAAAGCTCCAAAAATAACATTAGAAGGGTATCCCTACCTCACAACGCAACTCATTCAGGAACGGAATTTTTTACACTTCAACCTAGTGGTGAATAAAAATGAGCTTCCTGATGCTCAAGGTGCCGTAAGTCAAATTGCAAACGTCAAACTGAATAATGATATTTTAATGGCGCCGCAGTTGGTGAAAAATCATCGCTCCAAAGGAATGGATGTTGTGGTTCAAGACATTAACAATACGTTATATCTGATCAGTAATTCCGGAAAAGTGCTTTGGCAGAAGGAATTAGACAGTCCTATCCAGGGGGATGTGCAACAAGTAGATTTGTATCGCAATGGCCGACTACAACTTGCTTTCAATACTGAAAATACATTTTACATACTCGATCGAAATGGCAAGGAAGTAAAACCCTTTCCAATATCTTTTCAAAATCCGATAACCCAACCCTTAGCCGTTTTTGATTATGAAAACAATCGAAACTATCGTTTTCTTATCGTACAGAACGATGCCTTAAACATGTATGACAAAAATGCAAAGCCTGTTAATGGTTTTGTGTTTGACAAAGCAGGTAGCAGTATTATACAACCGCCACAGCACATACGCATTTCAAACAAAGATTATATCCTAGTGACAGAAAGTAATGGAACGCTAAACATCTTAAGTCGAACAGGGAAGTCGCGTATTGATGTGAAGGAGACAATCGATTTTGGAGACACCCCTGTATTAACTTCAGACAATAAATTCTTAATCTATAACGTAAATGGAGACAAAATTACCATTGGAACCAATGGTACTATGATCGAAAACGCGACCAATATTGGCTCGGGTGCTGCTATCATTCAATCAGGCTCCACGCTCGTAAGTTTACGTGAAAACGATCTGCAGATTAAAGGCATTGCTGTTGCATTACCATTTGGCATGTATACATCTCCTAGCATCGCTACGATTAGAAATAAAAAATACATTGCTGTTACCAATATCGAAACGAGTGAAGCCTACATCTTTGATACAAATGGAAAAGAGCTGGACAATTTCCCTGTTTATGGAATCTCCACGGCAGACATTGGTTTACTCGAACGGAACAAGGGATTAGGCTTCGTAACCCAGGGTGACAGTCAATCTATTCTTATCTATAAAATCAATTAGCACAGATGTAACGCATATTGGTTACAATAGGTCAATCCTTAAAAACATGGTTGTGTTATAATTGCTAACTTGATAACACAACCAAAGCTATATTAACATGCGTATTGCACTCTTTTTGATTATCTATTTAATAAACTTTTCAGTAGAGTTGTCTCAGAATACTGCGGATGTAGATTCCCTTAAAAAAGTTTTACCATCTGCCACAAATGGAAAAGAAACTGCTTTGATTCAACTCAAACTTGCAAAAGCATATCAAAAATCGAATAGAGATACTAGTCGGTTTTATTCAAATAAAGCAGTCCTTATTGCTCGGAAAATAAAAACAGAAAAGTAGTAGATCAAGAAAACATATTCACGCCAGCAGGAACCTTTGATTACTCTGTGCTCACCTATTCCACCCAAATGAAAATGGGATTGAAGAAAACAGGGGGTGCTAAACAATGCCTAGCCAAAGGCGTCAGTCTTGTAAAACAAAAAGGACACAATAAAAAAGGAAAGCTAATGAGTACGGAAATGCTCACTAAAAATTCGATGTAGTTTAGACATTCTTAAAGAAAAAAATCGAGCACTATGCCTCAATTTTTTCTTTTAATGTCGCTTCAAAAAGGACACTAAAGTGCTTGAGCAACTTAGCTTTCACCTCTTCTTCATCGACATGGGCTGTAGCTAATTCTACATTGAGAGAAGTGACCGCCTTCCCTTTAATTCCGCAGGGAATCATCAGATCAAAATAACCCAAATCGGCATTTATATTAAATGCAAAACCATGCATAGTTACCCATCGACTAGCTCGAACACCCAAAGCACATATTTTTCGAGCAAATGGAGTTCCTACATCAAACCAAACGCCTGTTTCTCCAGGAGATCGTTCAGCTTTTAGTCCGTATTCGGCGAGTGTTAAGATCACCATTTCCTCAAGAAGTCGTAAGTATTTGTGAATATCTGTGAAGAAATTTGCTAGATCCAATATGGGATAACCAACGATCTGGCCAGGCCCATGATAAGTAATGTCACCGCCTCTATTGATTTTATAAAAGCTTGCGTTTTTTTCGGCCAGCTCTTTTTCGCTGACAAGCAAATTGTCAAAATCCCCGCTCTTACCCAACGTAAATACATGAGGATGTTCTACCAATAATAAATAATTGGGAGTCTGAAGATTTGCGGCTTCTCTCCTATTCTTGATTTTAATATCGAGAATGTGTTTAAAAAGCTGCTCTTGAAGGTCCCAAGTATCCTTATAATCTCTATTTCCGAGATCTTGAAGTTGTATTGTCTTATTCATCGCTATATTGATATATCGAACTCTTATTTATCTTCCAGAACCACTTCAAAACTTTTGGGCGATTCTTTGTCTTCTTGCAAGGTATTCATATCGACGACAAAGGTAACAGTTTTCCCATCATTTGAAACCGTCTCTCCATCCAGAGAAAAAGAGAATATAGCTCGCAGAAAAACACCCTCAAAGATCATCATCACCTTTTTTAGGACCTTCGGAACCTGCCTGTTTAGCTAGCCAAGATTTTATTTAAATCGAACGCTGATTTATACTCACCGTTCACAAATAACAGGGCTCACGCGCAGCAATTCTAAAAAGATATGGGGGGAAAAGATATTTTTGATTCGTTTTACATTATGAATTTTTTGGATTATTAAGGATGACCAAAGCGGCAATAACGCCTGGAACCCATCCACAAAGCCACAGTAAGAAAACTATTAAGATGGACCCACACCCTTTGCCGATTACCGACAGTGGAGGAAAAAAGATGGCAAGAAGTACACGCCAGAAACTCATATGATTTGATTTAGACCCTTCTGTACAGCAGGGCAGGTTTGATTGATATTACCTTATAGGTCTCAAACCCATTCAAATTGTTACAGTTGTTGACTTCGAAAGACTTTGTTAGTATATTAGCCAAGCAATTATGACACGTATACATGCCTTACTTATCATTCTACTATGCATCTTATGCTCCCCATTATGTTATGGGCAATATGAATTTTCCGGAGTTGTAGACCAAGAAAAGTGGCAGAGTGGATTGTACTTATCCCTAGTAGATGATTACCGCAAACTATCAGGAGTCCATCCTGAGCAAGTAATTCATAAAGTACAACCCGACGCATCAGGCTATTTTTCCTTCCAAGGAAATAACTTGAGTCCCAGCAATAATGTCTACAGAATCCATGTAGATAATTGTACTGAAGAGCATCAAACAACCACGCACTATACTGGCCATTGCCTCAATAGTAAGGAAATCCTATTTATCGCAAATAATTCCGACCAAATACAACTGCCGTTTTCTTTTGATGAAGAAATGTTTTGCCGCATTACTTCGAATAACGAAAAGGCCGATGCTTTTATAAAACTGGATTCTCTGAAAGAACAGATGGCTTATGGTTTTGGCACCTTTCGAAGCACTGCCAATAGACAACTCAATGCACAGAAGTGGTTTTCAACCTTTCAAGAGTTTGGACAACAATTAAAAGAACCCCTCGCCGAACTCTATGCATTTGCCTTCTTTTCCGACCGATCAAGTGACCTTTATACGCATTACCTGAAAGATCTTGAAACCAATGTTTACTATGACGAACTTCTTGGCCGACTCAAAAATAGCTATCCAGAACATCCTTTTACGCGGCAATACAACAATGAACTCAACGCAGATCGCTATGTCCTTTCTCAATCGGAAGGAACCTCGAGCGCATGGTATTTCTTACTCGCACTCCTAATAATTTCCATACTTGTCAATGGATATTTTGTGTACGCTCGAAAGCAAAAGAACAAAAACGCAGCACCACATGTTCAACTAACAACGCAAGAACAAAAAATTGTAGATCTCATCTTAAAAGATCATACCAATAAGGAGATTGCAAGCTCGATGTTTGTGAGTATCAGTACGGTAAAAACACACATCAATAACGTCTATAGAAAATTAGATGTCCCTTCCAGAGATACACTCAAGTCACTGTATAAAAAATAATTGGCAAAAATCCACCTAGGGACTAGTCCTCCATTCCACCCACCAAAAGAGAACAACCGCTATGGTTTCTTTGCATTTTAGCATTCGATAACTAAAAAGCAATATATCCATGAAACAATTAGTATTTATCTGTGTCTGTTTAAGTTCATTTACCATTTGCGCACAATCTTTTAATAAAGAAATCGAAAAAGGAAACAAGAAAGTCCTCTTGGGCAAGATTAATCAAGAAGCCCTTTCTTCAAAACCTTATCAAGAATGGTTTCAAGAAAACAAAGACACCTATATTCCAAAAGTTGAAGTCATCGCCAAAATCGAAACGGAATTACCCAACTATACAATAACCGCGTTTATGGGTACTTGGTGTGGAGATAGTAAAAGAGATATACCAAAACTCTATTCCGTTCTCGAAGCGGCTCATTTTCCTTTGGATCGCTTAACTCTCGTTGCGGTAGCTCGCGATAGAGACTCGTATAAACAAAGTCCAGGTGGCGAACATGAAGGCAGTAATATTCATAGAGTACCTACAATCGTTCTATACAAAAACGGTGTCGAAGTCAATCGCATGATCGAATCTCCTATAGAAAGTCTAGAGGAAGATATTCTAAACATCATGGAAGGAACTTACAAATCAAAACACCACTTAGTAACTCTCACCGACCATTTACTTGAAAAGTATGGCCCAAATAAACTGGTCAAAAAAGGGAAGCGTCAACTAAAAAAGCTTAAAAAAGAAGCAGACAACCCATACCAACTGAACACCTACGCCAATGTCCTATACTTTGCAAACCAAAAAGAAAGTGCAATAGCAATCCTTCGACTAAACAGCCTTTTGTTTCCAGACAAAGCTGTCGTTTTTAGGAATCTTGGGACCAAGTTGGCGAGAGACAACAACTTAGAGGAAGCCACTACGATGTTCAAAAAAGCAATTGCTTTAGAACCAGATAATCAAAAGAATATCGACGCCTTGACACAAATTCAGGCAAAATTGAAAAAGTAACAGACGTTTTCAATGAAGATTGCGTGTTAATTTTGGCAAATAGCATAATTTTGCAGCTTCTAAGATTTATATATGCAACTTTCAGAACAAGAACAAGTACGCCGCCAGAAATTATCACGCTTGCGCGAAATGCGAATCAACCCATATCCTGCAGATTTATATCCTGTAAGTCACGCTTCCGCGAAAGCGAAACAAGACTATGTAGAGGGGGAAAAGGTAATCATGGCTGGACGATTGATGTCTCGACGTATTCAAGGTTCTGCCTCCTTTGCCGAAATACAAGACGGGGAAGGGCGTATGCAAGTGTACTTCAACCGTGATGAAATTTGTGAAGGAGAAGACAAATCGAAATACAACGAAGTCTATAAAAAGCTATTAGATATCGGTGATTTTATAGGTGTCGAAGGCATTTTGTTTACTACAAAAGTGGGCGAAAAAACGGTCATGGTCAAAAACTTCACCCTTTTAAGTAAAGCACTGAAGCCCTTGCCTCTTCCTAAAACCGATGGAAAAGGAAATACCTACGATGAATTTGTAGATCCAGAAATGCGTTATCGTCAACGATATGCAGATCTTGCCGTCAACCCGCATGTAAAAGAAGTGTTTATTAAACGCACAAAACTCTTCAACGCGATGCGAAGCTTCTTTAATGAAGCAGGATACTTTGAAGTAGAGACCCCAATTCTACAACCCATTGCTGGTGGTGCCGCTGCAAGACCTTTTGAAACACATCACAATAGCCTGGACATTCCATTATACATGCGAATTGCCAACGAATTATACCTAAAAAGACTCATCGTGGGTGGTTTTGAAGGTGTATACGAATTTTCTAAAAACTTCAGAAATGAAGGAATGGATCGCACCCACAATCCAGAATTTACAGCGATGGAAATTTATGTAGCGTATAAAGACTACAATTGGATGATGGAATTCTGTGAGCAGTTATTAGAGCATTGTGCCCTGGCTGTCAATGGAACGACTAAGGCCACTTTTGGAGAGCATGAAGTTGATTTTAAAGCGCCGTACGCACGCATCACTATGGCCGATAGCATCAAGCACTTTACTGGCTTTGATATCAATAACAAAACTGAAGATGAGATTCGTACTGCTGCCAAGGATATGGGCATTGAGGTGAACTTAACCATGGGGAAAGGAAAACTTATCGATGAAATTTTTGGTGAGAAGTGTGAAGGCAACTATATCCAACCGACCTATATCACAGATTATCCGAAGGAGATGAGTCCATTATGCAAAGAACATCGTGAGAACCCTGAACTTACGGAACGTTTTGAATTGATGGTTTGTGGAAAAGAAATTGCAAATGCGTATTCTGAACTCAATGATCCTATTGATCAAAGAGAACGTTTTGAAGCCCAATTAAAGCTTGCTGAACGTGGAGATGACGAAGCGACTGCTTCTATTGACGAGGACTTCCTTCGTGCTTTAGAATACGGAATGCCTCCTACCTCGGGGATGGGAATTGGTATGGATCGTTTGATCATGTTCTTAACAAACAATCAGTCGATTCAAGAAGTCCTATTCTTCCCACAAATGAAGCCTGAGAGGAAAGCCTTAGAGCTTTCGGAGAATGAGAAAGCCATCTATGACATTTTGAGGAAGGAAAGTAACATTGAACTCGGCGCCTTGAAAACAGCCTCTGGCTTGAGCAACAAAGCGTGGGACAAAGGTATCAAAGGCCTTACTAAGCTTGGCGTTGCAGCGGTAACGAAACATGATAACGGCCTTACTGTTTCTTTCAGTGACTAACTGGCTATTTCTTGTACTATATTTTAAAAGCAGTTCTTAGTAAGAGCTGCTTTTTTGTTTTATCAAATTCTTAACACTCCCCAACGAAATCTCGGCAAGGATTACACGACATAACACAAGTATCACCCTAATAAACGGTGACTTATGATGCAAAAAATTACAAAAAGTATAGTCATTTTTGATGGCGAATGTAATCTATGTAACGGCGTTGTAGGTTGGCTTCTTAAATTTGAACCCCCAGCTCTATTTGAGTTTGTACCTTTCCAATCCCCTAAAGGCCAACACCTACTGCGGTTTTTTCATAGACCCACCACGTATTTAGAAACCGTCATTCTTATCCAAAATGAAGAACTCTACACACATTCTGATGGCTTCCTTAAAATAATAGCAGCCGTTCCCAAGTGGAAACGTGTTGCTTCTCTGCTAGCATTTATCCCAAGATTGATTCGCGATAGCATCTGTAAAACAGCCTCAAGAAACAGACTACAGTGGTTTGGCAATTCTAAGAGCTGCACGATTGATTTTAGATAAAACCGTCTAGTAATCGTAGTACCAGTTAAACAAGTCGGTTCTAAACCCAACATTGACCCAGAGTGTATTGGTATCAAAAGTAGTCGCCGTTTGAGTAGCAGCTTTAAAGTCTCTGAAAATTGGATTTACATACACCTTTAAATTCGTCGCTGGATTTATAAGATATCCAAGTTCTACATCTGCATAAAAGGAATCCACTTTATTACCTTGAAAGAACTCAATACCCTCATCACTCGGACGATTTTCGTCACTGCCGTAGATACTCCCTCCATAATACACATCGTTCACATCCCCTATTTCGGCCCCTCGGGTTCCTAAAACCACCTTCGCACTTCCATACCAGCGTTTTTGTTCATAACGGGCAATAATGATGGCTTCTTTAAAATTAGCCCCCCATTGATGCGCTAGTGACTGATTATTATGTCCGTAGTTCAACTGTATTTCGTTATTCGAGTAGACATAGGGCCTCACCTGATTATATTCCAACTGAAGTGTCAGTTTGGGTACATTAAAGGCATTGTAATATTTTGCTCCTAGTTGAAAGCCCTGTTTGTTTTTATAACTTTTATTCCCTCCAAACACATCAGCACCAGAAAACTCATCAATCACCACTTGCGCATAGGCATTTATATTGCTTGAAAATTTATACTTTCCTGTCAGTCCTATCAACGCATTTCCACCTCGTGAACCGGTAGAAAACTCAATGGCTCTAAAAAATATAATTGGATTGAGATAATTAAAATCAAACCCACGACCATTGTCATTTTCCCATATCACAGACTCAAACAGTCCAATATTTAATCGTTTGGACACATTATAACTCAGGTAATGATTTGCCATATACTTTGCTCTAAAAGAAC
>JBLHXM010000094.1:0-12813 GCA_047630395.1 Dokdonia sp. | reverse complement strand
CTTGATTCCCTATAATAACCACTTTTCGAGATTCATCCATATCATCTTGGCTCAAGAACCGTCCAGCCACCATGGATGCGTTTTCAATAAATTGCTGATCTGGGTATGCCCCTTCTATGCGGTAGTTTCCAGACTCTTTACCATAGGTCGTTTGTCCACCCCAAATATTATAGATACCCGTCTTATATTCAATATCATCTTCATATTTACGATTAAGGTCTGAGAAATCAACGTTGCGCATCTGTATGCGCCTTCCAGGATTTAGACCCTTATATTCCTTAGTAGTAACTCCAGAACGTATTGCAATCCTATTGGTTGCATCTTGCTCAAACTGGCTCCGAACACCATTTTGAATACCCGTACTAAACCCAATGAGAATAATCAGAATCAGGACTCCAGAAAAAACAGAAACCATGGTCAAAAATGTTTGAAGCTTATTTTTGCTCAAGGTCTCAAATATTTCTTGCCAACGTTCAAGATCAAACATAACTACTTGCTTTTACTTGATTGACTAAAGTATCATCGATAATCCGCCCATCTTTGAGATTAACAATGCGCTTTGTCATTTGTGCAATATCATGTTCATGGGTCACCACAAGAATGGTTTTGCCTTCTTCATTAATTCCTTGAATGAGGTCCATAACTTCATAGGACGTTTTGGTATCCAAGGCGCCTGTAGGCTCATCGGCCAAAAGAACCTTGGGATCACTAGCTAATGCTCTTGCAATAGCAACACGTTGTTTCTGACCTCCTGATAACTCACTAGGCAAATGTGTCGCCCATTCTGCCAGTCCAACTTTTTCTAAATAGTGCATTGCCTTTTCTGTGCGTTCCTTGCGCTTGATACCCTGATAATAGAGTGGCATGGACACATTATCCAAAGCATTTTTATAATTGATGAGATTAAAAGATTGAAAGATAAATCCAAGAAATTTATTTCGATACTGGGCGGCTATTTTTTCATTGAGATCTTTAATATGTACACCATCTAAGGTGTAAGAACCTTGATCGGCCTCATCGAGCATTCCCAAAATATTAAGCAAAGTAGATTTTCCAGAGCCTGAAGAACCCATTATTGAGACCATTTCTCCTTCTTTCACAGAAAAATCGATTCCTTTCAAAACGTGAAGCGAATTGCTCCCCATTGTGTAGGATTTATGTAAATCACTAATTTCAATCATTGTCCATTTATTGAATGCACAATATTAGTTATAGAAAGCTTAAATTTTGTGAAATCCTTGTTAAGACTATGTTGAAATCAAGCGTAAAACGTTAAAGCTCATTTTAACCAAAAGACCTCTCGCATAACAATATGTATTAGTTAGCAAGTAGCAAAAGGCGAACTAAGACTTTTATTGCTGCTCTTGGACCTTTTGATCTTTTTTACGAGAATGATAAATTGCGTAAAAAACTCCCCCTACAAGAAGATAAGGAATCACCATTAGATACTTAATTCCATTATTGACCCCTTTTGCAGTACTGTTGTCCTCTTCAGATTCGAGGACGGCTCTGCACATGGCGCATTGCGCAGCGGCCATTGTGGATGCTTGTATATCCGCTTTCGCGAAAGCACAGCAAACAAAAATAATTATAGCCAGATACTTTTTCATGTTTAATGCACGTAATACGGTGAAATCATAAAGTACACCACGACCCCTGTTATGGCAACATACAACCAGATAGGAAAGGTGATTTTTGCCAATTTCTTATGCTTATCAAAACGCTTTGCAAGCGCTCGAACATAGGTAACCAATACCATTGGAATGATGGCGATCGAAAGCACAATATGAGTCAGCAAGATAAAAAAGTACACATATCGAAGTGCTCCTTCTCCGCCATATTTCGTAGACTCAGATGTCATATGATAGGCGATGTACATGAGCAGAAACAACACAGATAGACCGATCGCACACTTCATCAGTCGTTCGTGAAGGGAACGATTTCCTTTCTTTATTGCCATGACAGCCGCAATAAGGACGATCGCTGTAATCCCATTAATTGTCGCATAGATTGGCGGCAAAAAGCTAAGTGGTTTTACATCAAAACCAAGTTCGCTTAAATTAACAGTAAACAAGGCTGCTACTGCCACTGGTATGATGATCGACAGTGCTATAATCCACTTCTTATACTTCTTTTCGGTAGTTGTTTGTTCCTCCATTACTGCGCTAATAATTTTTGAATATCTTCAATTAGAATGTCAATTTCGGGTTGTTCTCCTCCTTCTGGAACTTTTTGATCCAAGGGGACAGAACCTCTGTAATACGGTTTTGGATTCCCATAAGGATCCAATCGTGAGCGGATGAATCCATTTTGATCAATAAGCGCAAATAGGCCAGAATGATATAATTCTTTTTCCGCGTCGCCACTTTCATTGGTTGCTAGATAAAATCCTTCGTTTGAGAGTTTTCGGATATCATCACGTTGTCCTGTCATAAAATGCCAATTCTGATTGGACACACCATAATCTTCTGCGTATTTCTTTAAAACCTCCGAGGTATCGTGCTCAGGATCTATAGAAAAGGACGCAATTCCAAAGTTGTCATTGCCTTCAAATTGTTTTGCGATGACTTGCAAATTATGGTTCATTGGAATACAGATATCGGTACAGCGGCTAAAAAAGAATTCAACCAGAAATACTTTCCCATAATAGGTCTTATTCGTAATCGTATCCTTGTTCTGGTCGACAAACGCAAAAGGAGGCACCTTTCGATCCTTTCCATTAGTATTGATATATATCAATCCTTTAGGTGCTTTACTTTCAAATTCTCCTCCTACTTTATGCATTCGGCCTCCCCTCGTCACATCATCAGCAGCGAGTCTTTTGTAAATTCTTGGAATGAAAATAATTCCAAAAATAAACACAACTAAGGCAATTCCAATATATTTATTATTCCGCATGCTATTCTACTTTATAGGGACCTACTCCTTTTCAGGTCTGCGCTGTTCAATTTTTGCGGTGGCATTTTTATTCTTTCGCAAAGCCAACCTGTAGGCTGCCAATACCACCTTGATATCTTCTTTGAGATATCCCATTTCTACAGCCTGTGTTAGATCATAGCCGTAGTCGTTCTCCTTCTTCAAGTCATCATTACGACTCCGAAGGTTCAATTCTTTATCGACCACAAAAACAAAAGGGCTATATCCATCATTTGCTGCAGCATAGGGTGTTTTTAAGCCGTCAAAATGCCTTCTTGCCTGCTCGGGTGTAGCTTCAACAAATCTCAACTTTGAAACATCTGTAACACGTGCCAGAGATTCCTTTACCTCTTCTACCTGTGCTTCACTCCCGGGGTTTACGAAGAAGATCATTTGAAACTCACCAAACCCTTGGTAGTACTTAAAGATTGTAAGATTAAGATTAGCAGTGTACCCGACATTAGTTTTAAGTTTATCACCCAAATATCCTATAATGGTCACTTTATCCTTGAGTAAAAGAGAGACCGTATCGTTATACGGAGTATTCACTTCCTTCACATCGAACTCGGCAATATCATTTACTCCTGTTGTTACGACGGGTAATGAGATAAAATTCGCAACACTTGTTGTAAAGAAAAGGTAGGTTACAATAGGTAATACGAAGAGAACAATAAGAACTAATTTCTTTTTCATAGATTCAGTAGCAATCAAAAAAAAGACGGTTTTTACAAACCGCCTTTTTTACTATTTTAAAAATCCCAACTCTGGAATCCGTTGTCATATACATCGAAGATATAATCACCCTCCGTCAGTAGGATAAAGACGAGGTAGCAAATCAAAAAGATCGCCGTCCAAACGACCATGCGTCTAAGCGCTTTCACTTCATCACGCATGTGCATGAAATCCCAAGTAATATAATAGGCCTTAAAGACCGTTAGGATAATGAAGATCCAGTTCAGATACTTCATTCTCATAAAACGTCCTTCGATTAACCATTCTGGCTTGATAATACCCAAAGCCACTTCAACAACAGTGACAATAGTAAGGATAATAAGCACCCCCCAGATTTTGGTTATATTTGATTTGAACTTTAATAGTCCTCTAAATATCTCTAATTTATGTTCGTCTGCCATAACGTATGTATGCTTATTGAAAATTTTTTAATGCGAATTAAACAAGGTAGAAAAAGGTAAATACAAATACCCATACTAAATCTACAAAGTGCCAGTACAATCCAACCTTCTCTACCATCTCGTAACTCTTACGACGCTCATAGGTCCCTAGAATCACGTTGAAGAAAATAATGCAATTGATCAACACTCCTGAAAATACGTGGAATCCGTGAAATCCTGTGATAAAGAAAAAGAAGTCAGCAAATAATGGTGCCCCGTACTCATTGTGTCTAAGATTTGCACCTTCTACAACCATCACAGCATCATTATTTAAACGATTTAGCGATTCTTCTCTACTCAGAATTGTTTTCTCTCCTTTATCAGTAAGTGTCTCTGTGCGGATTAGAAGATTAGGATTGGCCGCAAAACCAGCTTGTATCTCTTCAAGGGTAAACTCAGACTGCACTGATCCGTCCACCATATACCAAACACCGTTCTTACGCTCGTGTTGTGCACGCGTTGTAGGTAAGGTTGTTGCGATTTCCCCAATAGCAACACGCTCACCTTCTATATCTAGAAATTGTAGGATATTCCCACCTTTGGTCTCTACAGCACCATAATCACCCTTAATAAACGTTCCCCATTCCCAAGCTTGAGATCCAACGAATACAGCTCCACCTATAATAGTGAGGAACATATACATGGTCACCTTCTTTTTATTCATGTGATGCCCTGCATCCACCGCCAGTACCATGGTTACAGATGACATAATTAAGACGAAGGTCATAAACGCAACATAATACATCGGTGCATTGACACCGTGTAATCCAGGAAAGTGAGTAAATACTTCATCGGCGATAGGCCAAGAGTCAATAAATTTGAATCTTGAAAAGCCATAAGCAGCAAGAAACCCAGAGAATGTCAAGGCATCAGAAACAATGAAAAACCACATCATTAGTTTTCCATAACTCGCTTTAAGTGGCTGATTTCCACCTCCCCAAGTATTTTCAGAAGTTCCATTACTTGTTACAGTAGTGTCCATAGTTGCGTATTGGTTAAATAATTGTTTGCAAAAATAAGTATTTTCTATCCGTATTTCAAGGATTACATTGTGATTTATAATGGGTCTACATATAACAGCTACATATGTTCTTCCCCTGGTGGACTTTATGCCAATATCTATCTCAAACTAAAACGAGAAAAAAGTAGCAACTCCTTAAGAATCCATTGTTAAGCACAAGCAAACCACTCACACCAATGACGTGTGCAGTATAAAAGGCCGAATAAAAATACCCAAAGTATATCTAAAAAATGCCAGAACGTAACCCCTAGGCTCAACCCTAAGTGACGCTCGGCAGTATATTTTCCTTTTGCATTATTTACGATGACCGATATCAATGCAATAAAACCTGCAATCACGTGTGCAATGTGCAAGGCAGCAATTAAAAAGATAAATGTCGTCGTGATATTACTTGAGGCACCTGTAAAATAAAAGCCCTGCTCTTGTAAGTCCTGAAAGCCAATGACCTGGGAAAACACAAAGGTCAACCCAAAAACCAAAGTAGCCAACAACCAAATGGTTCCTGCAGCTCTGTCTCCTTTTAGAATCAACCTCTTCGCCATCATCATGGTGAAACTACTTACGATGATGAGTATCGTAGAAATAATTAAAGCCGATGGGAATTCATAAGTCGTATTCCAGTCCCTGCGCTCCATGCTCACAATATAAGCACTGGTAAGACCACCAAACGACATACACAAACTAATAATCCCAAACCACAACATCTGCCTTTTAGAACGCTCTAGTTTGTCTTGCTCTGTGCCTAGTGTATAATCCATCTATCTCAAAAATTTATCGACTACAAAAACGATTTGCAGCAAGGTAATATAAGTCACACTTGATAACATCAAGCGTTTTGCGGTTTTCGCATCTCTAAGCTGGTAGAGCTTAATTGCCCAATACAACATAAACAGACCTAAAGCTCCGACTATAATAGCAGCAATAGGCGAAAGGAACAAACTTCCAGTCACTCCAAATGCAGGTACTAATGAAACCAAAATGGTCCATACCGTATAGAGTATGATTTGCACAGCCGTCGATGTATCCTTTTTCCCGGTAGGCAACATAAAAAATCCTCCCTTTTTATAATCATCAAACAAAAACCAACCAATTGCCCAAAAGTGAGGAAACTGCCAGAAGAATTGAATCATAAATAAAGTTCCTGGCTCAATACTAAAATCATTGGTAGCTGCTACCCATCCCAACATATAAGGAATTGCACCTGGAAAGGCACCCACAAAGACCGAAAGAGGTGTTTTTGTCTTTAGTGGCGTATATAGGAAAACGTACATGAAGATTGATATCCCACCAAACATTGCCGTTTGCGGATTGATATAAAATAGAGTAACAAGACCTAAGACAGTAAAAGCAGTAGCAATCGTCAATGCCGTCGTTACAGACATTCGGCCAGCAGCCACAGGTCTATTCTTAGTACGATCCATCAAGGCGTCTAAATCACGCTCCATTACCTGATTAAACGCATTGGAAGCTCCCACCATAAAATATCCACCAAAGACCAACTGCAAGACAGTGATCCAATCAAAATTACCAGGAGTAAAAGCTAATAAGTACCCCGCTACACTTGAAAAAACCACACTGATGGACAATCGCATCTTTGTGATTTCTTTAAAATCGTGCCAGGGTGAATAGGCAATTGTATGAGTAGATATTTCGCTCAAAAGGGCTTGTAAATTTGTGTTTTTTAAATCCGTGCAAAGATACTCGCTGCATGGGTCTTACACAACAAAATAAGAGTCATAAATGAATGTTAATTGCACGTTTTCACGAAAGTCAACAGTGTAACTTTCGTCTGCGATCACTGAAGACCATCTATTATGAAGTATATCTATACCCTCGCCTTTCTATCATTTTCTTTGATCTCTTGTGCGCAAGGTCGCTTTGATGGTGTTGAAATTACCGTTGAACCCATAAGAGACAACGTTTATAGGCTCACGGGCGCTGGAGGAAATATAGGTATCTCAACAGGCGAAGATGGCGTATTCATGATCGATGATCAATTTGCCCCTTTAAGTAAAAAAATCAAAAAAGCCATACAAACAATCTCAGACAAACCCATAAAATTTTTAGTCAACACCCACTTTCATGGAGACCACACTGGCGGCAATACTAACTTTGCCAATACCGGCGCTATGATTGTCGCACACGACAATGTACGTAAAATATTGTCTGAAAATGAAGACGCCATAGGGCTTCCAGTAATCACTTTTAGCGAGGATGCAACTTTCTATATGAATGGCAACGATATTTTCATCACACATGTACATCACGCGCACACGGATGGTGATGCCATGGTATATTTTGCACAAAGTAATGTTTTACATACAGGGGATACCTTTTTTAATGGGCGTTTCCCGTTTATTGACATCAACCGAGGCGGGAGCATCGACGGCGATATTGCAGCCGCCAAAAAAGGCCTTATGCTCATCAACGACGCAACGAAGATCATTCCAGGTCATGGGAAACTAGGGGCCAAGGTCGACTACCAAAAATACTACGACATGCTGGTAGGAATACGTGATAACGTAAAGCAAGCCCTAGACCAAGGCAAGACCGAAGCAGAAATTACGGATATGGAATCCCTCACAAGTGAATTTTTTACAGACAAAGCCACTGCCAACGATTTTATCTCAGGACCAAAAATGCGCGCGACAGTCTACAAGAGCCTACTCAACCAGTAGCAAGCTATTCCACGATGTACTCCAAGGCATCATACACCAATGAAGATCCTAGATCCGTTTTGCGCTGGGTATATCTCAATCCGATTAATTGAGCTCCTTGTTTATCCGCATCCGCTTGGTGCTCGAGTTTTGCAACATCAGCCTCTGGAATGACGAGACAGAGTTTGCCACAAAAGGCATCTCCATAAGCGTTGACAATGAGGTAATTTTGCCCCATGATCTCTTCATACATTTCAAAATAATAATCGACGTCGGGACTCTCGGTGATCAACCGGTATAATTCAGACTGATAGGCCTTACTGTTAAACGCTTGGGTTCCCAAAATGCTGTTATGCTCGGATTTATAACAACTGGACTCCTGACAGGAAGATAGCACAAACAAAACCACCCCCACAATGACAATTCTAAAAGACATAATTCACGAATTTAAAAGAAGTAGTGTTGTTCTCTTTTTTAACGTATAACAAACGCTTTAAAGTATCTATACCCCTTCAATTCTATTCACAAACCCAGTTAATTTTTAAACTTTTTTGGAAACCGGAGGATATTGATTTCATCTGGCAGCGGTGTATTCAATTCCAACCGTTCAAAAAGATACTTAGCCAGTAATGGACTCGCCATAGTTCCGCGGGTTCCAAGGCCATTAAGTAGCGCAATGGCATCATAGGCAGGATGCACCCCAACCAAAGCTCTTCGATCTCCAGTAGTAGGACGAATACCCACTTCTTGATCTATGATTTCAAAAGGACAATCAACCAAGGCCGTGAATTTCTCTATCACCTCTGCCTTTGCCGCTTCTGTTGGAACGACATCCTTATCGGTCCAATTAAAAGTAGCACCCACTTTATAGTGATCATTCCCTAAGGGCACAATAAAAAAGGAGGACTTCAGCGCAGCCTTAAGTTTTAATTTTTCTGCTTTAATAATTAAATACTCTCCTTTATTCCCAACGAGCGGTAAGGCACTGAAGTAAGGATTCTGCTTGACCCCAAATCCTTCAGCAAAAACAATCCGCTTTGCATGAATCCCTTGATAAGATACACCCTCATCTTCATGTACTAAATCGCTGTGGATAAATGACGCTTTCGCGAAAGCATGCATCGTATCCAAATAGGCTTCGTATCGTGATTGTAGCATTTTAATATCTATACGCCCCGTTTCTCTTACTTCTCCAAAGTCATAAGGAGCCGCAATCTCAGAATGCGTATTCTTTACAAGATGAGGCTCAATAAAGCGATCCAAACCAGGGTGGTCACTCGCTGCAAACCAATTATTCTGATCTTCAATGGAAGAAAACACCTTCCGAACAGGGAGCGTGTGTATAATTTGAGTCCCTAATTTGGCCTCCAAAGCTTGATAGTATGGCAACGCCAGATCAAACTGCTCAATAGCTCTCCATGGAAGCGTGTAGCGCTTTAAAATGACAGGATTATAAAGTCCTGCAGCCACGCGACTCGCTCCAGGAGCTCCACTATCATATACAAAAAATGTTTTTCCAGCAGCAATACATTGCTCACAAAATGCAATACCTGCTAAGCCCAATCCGACGATAATATAGTCTACTTTTTTCACGCATCAAAGATAGGTAAATGATGAGGGAATAAGGATTAGGCAACATAGCAACAATAGATACACAATTTTTGAAATGACTGTAAAAATCGACGCGCTTTCCTCCTTTACGGTCATGGAGGTAAAGCCTCAAGCACAGCACCAATTCCTTAGAAACGCAAGCCAAACAAAGGACGTATAGTATAAAACGGTAAAACGCAATCAAAAAAAAACCACCTGAATTGTTTCAGGTGGTTTTTATGGTATTCAAAAAATATATTTTAGTAATTCCAGAGATCTTGTTCGATATCACGAATTTGCTCTTTGATACGATTAGATTCCATCAATTGCATCATTGCATTGTCATTGATGTACTCTTTTACAAGTCTATCTCCTTGTACATTATCCTCTTTATAAACAATACCGCCAAAACGCCTACTGTTTAATAAGTGATCAAAGGAAATAGGCATAGAAGTGTTCTTCCTATTAAATGCCTTCGCATTGTGAAGCACATCCCTAGCGCCAGGGAACCATACCCAGAATAATTCGATATTGGATACCGTCTCATCATCTAAGAAGTTGATATCACCAGAGACCGGAGCAATACCTAATAAACGGTATTTTAATTCACCCTGTCTTTTGTCGATATACCAGTATCCTCTCATGCGGTACGCTTGAATATCGTACGAGGTAATACGTTTGGTTTCGATATTGTAATCAGAGATAGGTAATCCCTCATTTAATTCTCTAAAACCGTCATCCGTAGTATCCGTAGTCACAAGTGCCGCAGAAATATCATCTAAGGTAATTTTCTCAGTGAAATATGAATCGCGATAAATAGCATCAATCGTTCCGCTCTTAATGTTCTTAAGAAGAACATCATACAAAGAGCGTCTGTCTGAACCAATATTCATGGTGTCAACAGGATAGTACAATGGAAAATTGATTCGCTCATCAAGATCGACGACTTCCCAAGTGTTTTTCGCCCACAATACATCACGTTTCTCAACATACCCATAAGGTAGCGGATTATCGTTATCGTTTGCTTTTTGCTCATCAGTAACTTCAAACATCTGATCGGGAGTTTTTGCATTCAGGACATTTCCTTGAGCAAAAGCCTGACCAGTCATCAAAAGACTAAAGACTACAATTAATACATTTTTCAAATTCATAATACCTTATTATTAGTTTGTAAGCTCTATAAGTACAGAAGAAACCTTAGGTAATTTATAAGAACTATTAGTGGCAATACTAGCCTTGATATCAAATATCTGAACGGTAGAACCTCTTTTTGCTGAACGCAATGCCGCTTTTGCCTGCGCATTCAACGTATTACCATTTACCTGAACTGTTCCAGCGTCTCCCGCTTTAAACTTGAAACTACCTACCCTAAGACTCAAATCGAAATCAAAATCAGGAAGGGCAGCACCTATTGGAGCAGAACCTAGCGCCTCACGAGACATCTTTACAAATCCAGAATCATCGTTACGTATGGTTCCCACTGGACGTGGAATCCCTTTGATACGAAATGTCTTAGAATCCTTAGCCGGTGCAGCGCCATCAGGCAACTTACCAGTAACATTGATCGTCAACTCTTTACCTGTCCCGGGACGTATTTCATAGCTACTCCCAGATACCTTAGTCAAACCAGGCGCTGTCGCACTAACATCATTATCTGAAACTCCTGCAAAAGAAATGGTCATTGGGTTTACAACTCCTCTATACACAACGTTCATTTTATCAGCAGCAATCGTCGCGGAATTTGGTCTATTGACTACGGTGTAACCCGATGTAACATCAATAGATTTCTGTTCACCACCTTCGGTGTAGAACAATTTTCCAGTTATTTTCTGATCCCCAACACTTCCAGTAGGAAAGCTCAATTGAACCTGTCCATCTTCAAGCTCTTCTACTTCATTTCCGTTGATAATTACCTTGTCAAATTTCAAGGTTTCATCAAAACGACCAAGAACTACCTTCCCAGTAAATTTCTCGCCTGGAAAAAAGGCTGTCTTGTCCGCAATTACAATTGCTTTGTAGTTATCCAACGAAATCTCTTCACTCATCTGCCCTTGCAGCATCGCTGAAAGCACTTCAGATTGCGTTGTCTTTACATCATTTTGTAATCCAGAAATCTTTGCAATAGATGCAATTTCAGGATATCCAAAGAAGTGATAGTTTAAGTACGGCTGACTAATACCGTCATTGTTTGTTACCTCTCCAGTATTAAACTTATCATTTACAGATGCTACGATCGCACTGAATTGGTCTGAAGAACCAAGTGTAGCAACTACACCCTCTCTAAACGCATTCATCTTATCAATCATTTGCTGACCATCTGACTTCAACTTGTCTCCGATGAACAACATGTCATCAAAGTACTCAGGCTTATCCATTAGTTCGCCATCAAGCATTCCATTTTCCAGAATCTCATCTTCATCAATAGCACCTTTTTTCAAAGTTTCTAAGAATCCGTTCAGATCGTTTGCCAAACCATTAATTTGATCCGCTTTCACTTTTAACTCCTCAAACTTCTCTGGTTGCTCGCTCGCCTTTTGTCCCAAATTACTTAGGAACGCTTGGTTACGAGAGGCGGTAGCTTCATTGTTAGCTTCCAGTCTCTCGTTCATTAGACCAAAGGCCTGTAGAACTTCTTTTGACATATTCAATGCTAGCATCGCAATGAAGATCAAATACATCAAGTTTATCATTTTCTGCCTTGCAGATAATTTTCCTCCTGCCATTTCTAATTTTGTTTTAGGTAGTTAATTAGTATAAAACTAAAATTAGTTCTTAGACATTGCAGAAAGCATACCTCCGTACACTCCGTTTAAAGAAGAAAGGTTGGTTGCAAGACTTTCCATTTGATCTTTAAGCTTTCCAGCATTCTCAGTTACTTGTTCGTTTATTTCAGCTTGACGGCTAGAAGACTCTACCTGTACTTTATATAAGCTGTTTAAAGATTCCATTTGAGCAGCAGCAAGCGCCATCTCTTGGCTGTATTTCTTTGTAGAAGTCATTGCTTCTGCAGTGGGCACAATTTCTTTGGCCGCTCCTTCAAAGTTGCGGATACTGTCTCCTAAGCTAGCCATCAAATCTCCATCGATTTTGGCTTCTTTCAACATAGTATCTAATTTTTGAGAAAGCAATCCTTCAGCATCTTGAGGAGCTCCTTTTTTTCCTTTTCCTGACAATTGTCCACCAGCTAATTCTGGATATACAAGTGCCCAATCAAGATCTGTATCTACAGGTTCAAACGCAGAAAGCGCAAAGATGACAGCTTCAGTTACAAGACCGATAGTCAACATTACATTTCCTGTTAATGGACCAATTTCAAAGTGGATAATTTTAAATAATGCTCCGATAATTACGATTGATGCTCCAAGACCGTAGGCCATGTTCATGAATCTTTTTCCAGCTTTAGACTGTGACATAATAAAGTAGTTTTTAGTTAAGTAGTTAGTTAGTTAAGTTCAAT
>JBLHXM010000093.1:0-12935 GCA_047630395.1 Dokdonia sp. | reverse complement strand
CAGCAAAATCTATTACGTTGCCAGTCATAATAAAATTCTTAAATTCTTTTAACATTTTGATAGTGGTTTTAGGTTTATAGAACTCTAATGTAGTGAAAAATGAAGATAAATTAACAAGGAGTTAAGACCCTGAATGCCTTCTAACGATGAAATACGCGTTTCACGCGTTGAGATACAGCTGTGAGTATCTCGTAGGATATGGAATTCATTTTTTCTGCGAGCGCAGAAACAGGGTTCTGTGGTCCAAAAATAATGACATCATCTCCTTCGTTACAGTCGATAGCTGTAATGTCAACCATGATCATATCCATGCAAACGTTGCCAATAATAGGAGCAGATTTGCCATGAATACTTACGGAACCAACTCCATTACCTAAGGATCTAGAAATACCATCTGCATGGCCAATGGGAATGGTAGCTGTTTTTCCATAATGCTCAGCTTGGAAGGCACGATTATAACCTACACTTTCCCCAGGTTTGATGTGATGAATTTGAGAAATGACAGACGCCAAGGTCGCAATGGGTTTTAGATGTCGATCTTCTTCGGGGCTATTTCCAAACCCATATAGACCGATACCCGTACGCACCATATCAAATTGTGCTTCTGGGTAGTTGAGAATTGCAGAGGTGTTGCTTTGATGCAAGAAGGGTCTATATCCAAGTCCGTCGATTATGTTGTGGGCCGCTTTAGTAAAACGTTGGATTTGATCGAGCGTAAATGTTTCTTCATTCTTGTCTTCGCTAGCCGCGAGATGAGAAAAGATAGATTTCACTTTTATAGCAGTCGTTTGTTGACATTGTTCAACGATAAGATCCTCTTCATTTTCCCCAAAACCGAGTCTGTTGAGTCCGGTGTTGATTTTTATATGGATAGGATAATTTTTTTGTTTTTTTGCCTTCGCGAAAGCTGTAAAAGCCTTTAAAATTCTGTCACTGTAGATACTTGGCTCTAGACAGCGATCAAGGATAATATCAAAATTATCTAGTTGAGGATGGAGCACTAAAATAGGTGTACGGACTCCAGCGTCTCTTAGGGCAACACCTTCTTGAGCATAGGCAACTGCTAAGTAATCGATGCCAACCTCTTCTAAGTATAGGGCCACCTCTGCGGCATCACTGCCATATCCAAAGGCTTTGACCACCGCCATCATACCGACCTCAGTTTTCAGTTTAGATTTCAGATAGTCGTAGTTATGACGTAAGGCTTTGAGATCTATTTCTAAACGAGTTACTCCCATCTTAACTATTCTTGTCTGGTTTTTCTGAAGTTGGAGTATTCACTTCTTGAGGATCTTCCACTTTCATTGTTCGCAATCGATCACGTAACATTGCCTTGTAATAGGCTCCTCGACTAAGCGGTTCATATTCTTCTGTTTCTCCAAGGAGAACGAGATCTTGTCCTTGGGCTTTTCGATAACTATATTGTGCTAAATTTCCTGTACGTGTGCAAACAGCATGTACTTTTGTTACATATTCGGCGGTAGCCATGAGCGCGGGCATTGGACCAAAAGGGTTTCCTTTAAAGTCCATATCAAGGCCAGCAACGATCACGCGTACGCCACGATTTGCCAAATCATTACAGACTTTGATAATTTCATCGTCAAAAAATTGAGCTTCATCAATGCCTACAACATCACAATCATCGGCTAGGATGGGGATATTGGCAGCTGCCGGCACGGGTGTGGAGCGAATTTCATTAGCATCATGAGATACGACAAGGTCGTCGTCATAGCGCACATCTACAGCAGGTTTGAATATCTCGACCTTTTGTTTTGCAAATTGTGCACGTTTCAATCTACGGATGAGTTCTTCAGTTTTACCAGAGAACATTGACCCGCAAATGACCTCAATCCAGCCAAATTGCTCCTTGTGATTTACTGTATTTTCGAGAAACATTTCGTACTTTTCTACACCAAAACGCATAATAAAGCGTTTTTATTTAGGCTGGGAGTAAATGTATCAAAAAACACACGAATCTCCCCCACATATTTTAAAGTTATGAAGAAAACAATAAAGGCAGAATTGGTGAGCCTCACACACAAAATCTTACAATTACGTGAGGGTTCGGACTATGAGAATATGGCAGAAAAAGCGCGTGAATTATATGAGAAATTGACAGTGCTAGCCTATGCAGAAAAATTAGAAAAGGCAGGGAATCCAACGATAGGACTCAAGGAAATTGAAAATTCCTTGGAAGATGTAATCGCAAAAGAGGTTGTTGAAACACCTGTTGCCATAATAAAGGTCCTGGAAGACTCGGTCACAAAAGCATCGAGAACCCCAGCAGAAATACTCGCCGAGAATCAATCCCTATTTCCCCAAGCTAGGAATGATGATAGACATCGTCCTGATGGTACTCAATTCAGTCAGGAGGAACCTATGCATGAACCCGTAATTGAAAAAATTAAAGATATGGTCGCCGAAATGCCTCCAGAAGCTGCCGAAATTGATGAGATTATTGAATCTATTGAGCCTAGATCCAGTTTGCAAAAGAATGATATGTTTGATATTGGAGGCGAATATGCACAAACCCCTATTTTTGACCCCGTAGAAACCGTCATAGAAGAGGAAACCCCAAAAAAATTAAACGATAAATTAAAGAGCGGACTGAAAATTGGACTCAATGATAGAATCACCTTTGTCAAACATTTATTCAATGGCAGTACCGAGGACTACAATCGCGTTTTAAGTCAGCTGAGTACGTTTCAAACGAAAGAGGAAGCTAAACAATTTGTTGCAGATATGATAAAACCTGATTACAATAATTGGAAAGGTAAAGAATTACAAGAAGAAAAATTTTTAGATATTATTGATTCAAAATTTGGAAAGTGATTGGATGACTAACACAATCAAACTAACAAAAACAGAAATACTCTCAGACAACTGGTATACGTTGCGCAAAGTGACGTATGAATTTCAAAATAAAGAGGGGAATTGGGAAACGCACAAACGGGAAGTCTATGATAGGGGAAGTGGAGCTACCATTTTACTGTATAATTCAGATTCAAAAAAAGTAGTTTTAACCAGACAGTTTCGATTGCCAACATATGTCAACGGGAATGAAGATGGGTTGCTTATTGAGGCATGCGCAGGACTGCTGGATGCCGATAATCCTGAAGATTGCATCCGAAAAGAAACAGAGGAGGAGACCGGTTATAAAGTCACAGATGTCAAGAAGATCTTTGAGTCTTATATGTCTCCTGGATCCGTTACCGAAATTTTGTACTTTTTTGTAGCAAAATATACGCAAGAAATGAAGGTGAGTGATGGCGGTGGTATCGCTGAAGAACAAGAAAACATCGAAGTGTTAGAACTTGATTTTGAAGAGGCTTATGCCATGATTGCCGCCGGAGCTATTAAAGATGGCAAAACCATTATGTTGTTGCAATATGCAAAGATTAATAAGCTGGTTTAACTAACCCACTTTTACAGAATAACCAACCTACGACTAACCTATGAAAGTTCAAAAAATTATCTATTGGCTCGCCACTCTAGGCATTTGCGGAATCATGATCTATTCTGCTCAAATGTATTTTAGAAATACCGAAATGGTACAGAGCTTTTTCGAAAGCTTTAATTACCCAACATATATTGTGATTCCATTAGCTGTCGCGAAAGCGTTCGGGGTCCTCATGCTTCTTTGGAGAGGCATTCCATGGCTCACCGAATGGGCGTATGCTGGAATCTTTTTTGATGTTGTTTTAGCGGCAATGGCGCATAATCATGCAAACGATGATATTACATTTACGCTCGTTGCCCTCGTTTTATTAGTTCTATCTTATTTTTTCGGCAAAGAAGTGAGGCCGATGTATCCGTAATATGACCAAATTATACCTTGTCCCAACACCTATTGGAAACCTTGAAGATATGACCTTTAGGGCTGTAAGAGTGCTTCAAGAGGCAGATCTTATACTTGCAGAAGATACGCGTACGAGCGGGAAGCTACTCAAGCATTTTGAGATCACCACACAGATGTATAGTCATCACATGCACAATGAGCATCAAACAGTTGAAGGCGTGGTAAAGCGTATTCAAGGAGGAGAAACTATAGCGCTTATAAGTGATGCTGGAACTCCTGCTATTTCCGATCCTGGCTTCTTATTAACTAGAGCCTGCATAGAAGCAGGTGTAGAAGTAGATTGCCTGCCTGGAGCAACCGCTTTTGTTCCTGCGTTAGTAAATAGTGGATTCCCAAATGATCGTTTTGTGTTTGAGGGTTTTTTACCTGTCAAAAAAGGACGACAAACACGCTTTTTAAATCTTCAAGAAGAAAGCCGTACTATGATTTTCTATGAATCTCCTCATAAACTTCTAAAAACACTGGGTCATTTTGTCGAGTATTTTGGTGCAGATAGACCGGTATCTGTCTCTCGGGAAATCACCAAAATGCATGAAGAAACCGTTCGTGGTAGTGCTGCCGATGTATTGGCTCATTACACTAAAAAGCCACCCAAAGGAGAAATTGTCATCATTGTTGGTGGCAACAAATAATGAAAGATTTATTAGCCAGTATTGGTAGGTGTAACATTTGTGCAGCCCACTTGCCTTTAGGGCCAAATCCTATTGTCACTGCTCATAGAGATGCGCGCGTTTTAATTATTGGACAAGCACCAGGTTCAAAGGTGCACAAAACGTCCATCCCCTGGGATGACTCCAGTGGAAAGCAATTACGTGCATGGTTAAATGTTTCTGATACCGATTTTTATGATGCTTCAAAGATTTCTCTAATGCCTATGGGGTTTTGCTATCCTGGAAAAGGAAAAACAGGAGATTTGTCTCCGCGTCCTGAATGTGTGCCTCAATGGCATAAAGAGTTGATCAAAAAAATGCCAAGAGTTGAACTTGTTATTCTCATTGGTATGTATGCTCAGAAATACTATTTGGAAAAGAAAGCACATAAAACACTTACAGAAACGGTCAAGCACTTTGAGAGCTACGGACCTAGATATTTTCCATTGCCACATTCTTCACCGCGCAATCGCTTTTGGCTGACAAAGAATCCTTGGTTTGAAACAGACGTATTGCCCTTGTTAAAGAGCGCTTTCGCGAAAGCGTTACGTAAAACAAACGCTTAAAATTTATATTTTACAGCCAGAATTAAATTTCTGCCGGGAGCAGCAATTCCTGAAGAGTAGGTACGGTATCGTTGATCCGTAATATTGTCCAAATTAACCGTAGCAGTCCATTGTTTATTGATTTTATACTGAGACGTAAAATTTAAAGTGTACCAGCTGGGAGCAAATGGGTCGCCATTGCTGTCCAATGCATATAACCATGGTTTCTCTGCTTCCGAAGGGGCTATTTCGTTTGCTTTCAGTTGGCCATTGTACGCTGCGTAGGCGTCGATTTTCCATTTACCTTTTTGAAAGACCAAATGTGTATTACCAAAACTAGGTGCTACATGACGTACAGGTTCTTCAGTGCCATCTTCCTCTTCCTGCGTTCCATCTGTAAGATTGAACTGAGAGGTGATTTTGAAGTTTTTGGTCAAATTTACGGCCATTCCAAGTTCAACTCCTTTTATACGAGCACTTCCAGCGTTTTGAATGGCCTGTACATTCGTTTCTTCACCCTGATATTCTATTGTTGAAGATCCATTGAGTTCAAAATCACGACGAACTAAGGCGTTTTCAAGTAGTGTGTAAAAAACTCCCCCATCGAAGGTAACAATGTTGTTAATATTCAAGGTAATCCCCGCATCTAGGTTATAGGCATACTCGGCTTTGAGGTCCGTATTTGGAACTACAATATTACCATCACCACTATCGAATACTTTTCCAATGTCATCAATGTTTGGAGCTCTAAAAGCGGTAGAGGCATTGGCCTTTAATTGAACGGTTTTCGATACATTATAATTCATGCCAAGACTTCCCGTTAGATTTCCAAAATTTGAGCTAGATTCTTCAAATGGAAAATCAAAAAATTGATTATTTCCTCTAAAATCAGTATAATCGAAAATGTGATTGTAACGAAGTCCAGAAATAATGTTAAGTTCCTTACTCAGCATAAATTGGCTACTCACATAAGCAGCTGCAGAAGACCAGTTGGATCCATCTGGATAGCGCGTATCTGTGGCTTCAAAGGCACCCGTGTTAATGTCGCGCAAAGCACCATTAGAATTGACATGATTTATCACATATTCTACACCATAAAATATTTTATTTCGACGTTTCCCAATGCCTTTTGTAAAGTCTAAGGCCGCTGATAATGCATTTACTCTTTCGGTACGTGTTCTTAATTGTGTCTGGCCAAAACGTCTATCGTTACGACTTTCTTTAAAGTACTGATGGGCCAGAGTTGCTTGCATACGGTCAAAAGCTACACCGTTACCTTCGTGATTGACTTGAAAACTGGTCATCATCCATTCCTGTGGCCCATAAAACCATTCCGCAGAGCGAAGTTCGCCCGCATCATCCCGTTGCGTTAGTCGATCGTAGCGGTCAAAATCAGATGTATTTGAATAGAGAAGGTTGAAATTAAAATCCCAAAGCTCGTTTGGCACATAACTCGCTTTTTGCATTAAGTTGTAGGAGCTGAAACCTGTACTTACTTGTGTTCGTGGGGCGTCATTTTGAAGTACGACGTCTTCGCCGTTCACTTGAGCTACATATTCTGGACGGAGATAGTCTGAAGGGCCATTAGACCCCATGCGTTGATCTCCATAATCAGAAAAACTAGCACTTGTTAAGAAGGACCATTTTTTCTTTCCATAATTGAAATCAAAATGCCCTGTTTTTTCTTCATTGGCAGACGAGTACCGAACAAGAGCATTTCCAGTTAGAATGTGATCAGCCTCTCCAGAAAGTTGTGGTTTTTTGGTGTAAAAATTCATTACACCACCTATGGCATCACTACCATAAACTACAGAGCCAGGACCTAAGATAACTTCTGTGCGGTCTAGGGCAAATGGATCAATGGATATGATATTTTGCACGTTACCCCCTCTAAAAATCGCGGTGTTAAATCGCACTCCATCTAAGGTAATAAGAAGTCTATTTGTAGAAAATCCACGAATGAGCGGACTTCCACCGCCAAGTTGACTTTTTTGAACGAAAACCTGGCCAGTACTCTCCAATAGATCTGCGGCCGTTTGAGGATTTGAAAAGGTGATACTCTCTGAAGTAAGCCCGATGACTTTTTGCGGAACATTCCGTTTACTTTGTGCAAACTTGCTCGCAGAAAGGACGATTTCCCCTAACATATTTTCCTTTTGCTTTAGGAACACTTTGTATTTGAAGGTTGCTAGTTGAGCTTTGGTGTATTCAGCATTTTTATGCGCGACTTCTGAGAAGTAGATGGTTTCCGCTTTCGCGAAAGCAGAAATATCGGCAATCCCATCAAAGTTAGTGACCACGCTTTTAGACGTGTCCTTATTAAAAAGCGCAACGCCTACGACGGGCTCACGAGTATCGACGTCAAGGACTGTAACTTCTTGGGCAGAAAGAACCAAAGAACAAAATAAAAATAGGGTAGTCAGTAAGCGCATTTAGTTAAAAATTGAATTAAGCACAGCTAGGGAGCGAGGTTTTTTAAAACCGTGCAAATGTAACTCATAATACTGTAATAGCATGTTGAGAAAAGCGGCCCGTTGTTGTTGGTTGAGTGTAACTGAATCTAGTGCATCAAAATGTATGCCTAATAGCTGTTTTAAAACGTTAATTGTTTCTCCAGCGAAGGAGTATTTGTTGCGTTCGTCATTTTCAAAAGTGCCGTCTAAGAGATTAAAATAGGTCAAGCTTAGATCATTGTCATCGGGATAAAAGCCAAGATGTTTACTGAGTCGAACTAAAAAAAGCAAATGAAAATTGGCCACATGATCATGTGCATCGAGCCATAGGGTGGCCGTAGTGAGGTATTGGAATAGTGCCGGATTTGCTTCTTCTTCTTGAATTGCTGATCGCAACACATCGGAAATAAAAAAAACGATCGCCGATTTTGTTACCTGTGTGTGAAGTGTTTGATAATGTTCCATGACCTTAGCCTCTCTGATGCTTTCTAAGGTGCCTTTGTCCTTGTGATAAGCTTCTATTTCTAGTTGGGTCAACGGTTGAAACATAGCCGTTCTGAGCTTTCCTTTTTTTGATTTAAGAATGTTCCGTAATAAGTAAGTTTTCAGCCCGCTACTCTCCGTAAAGCACTTGACAATGAGATCTGCCTCACTATATTTAAGGGCAGAGATTACAATTGCTTTTGTTTTGATGAGCATTATCGAATAATGAGCAATTTTCGAATTTGAGTTTCTAAAGCATCAGGTCCCGTTATAAGAATAATGTATACGCCGGAAGCTACTCTGTGACGCCCAAATGCTCTCGTATTCCAAGTGAGATTTCCAGCAACTGCGTTATCTTCAAATACCAGATTTCCTGTAATATCTGTGATTTTAACGTTAGATCTTGCGGTGAGACCATCTATGGTAACATCACCACTAAAACTAGGGCGGACAGGATTGGGGTATACAATTACATTCTCCAAATCTTCTGCAGGAGGTGTTGTGGATCCATCAAAGGACACCATGCCTCTATTTGTAGCAAAATAAATAGTACCGCTTTGAGGGTCTAATGCCATATCTTGCACATCATTTGATGGTAATGGGGAATTATCTTCCGTAAAATGGAGCAAGGTTTCTTGTCCATTTGGCGAGAAATAAAAGACCCCAGAGGAGATCGTTGAAATCCATTTATTATTGGAACCGTCAACAATAATGTCGGTAATTACTTGGTCATTGAGTAACTCCTGAGGAATGCCATCTTGCAAAATAATAATGGCATTGGTCGTTATTTGCGGATTTTCGAAAATGCTGGCAGGAGAAAAAAGTAAGCGTAAACCACGACGGGTTCCAATCCAAAGGGTGCCCCCACGATCAACAGCTAAGGCCCTTACGTCATTGATGGGTAGATTGGCTGCTCCTTCATTTCCAGAAATGCGCGCCAATGCACCTCCATTTGGATTATAGGCGACAAGCCCAGAATTATCAGTGCCAACATATAAAACACCATCAGTACCAAAAGCTATGTCATCAAGACCAAAAACACCTTCAAAATCAGGAAGTACATCCTCCACAGAGATGCCTTGAAATTGTCCCCCTGGTGTTACCTTAAAAAGACCATTGCGAACTCTCGAATTGGTAATCCATAAATTATTCTGATTGTCAAAGGTCCCGCCATTGATTCGAACACCGCCATCTGGAACGTTAAAACGTTCTAGAGGACTATTGGTATCGTCATACAAGGTGGTTGCTACGTTGTCATTGATTTCTAGGAGTCCGGTATGGAAGGACGGAATGAAAACCTGGGACGGGTTTTCTGGATTAATGGCAACATTGGCAAGATCTGTGGCGCCTAATACATCTGTAAATGGAATGTTTGTCCAACCGCTATCAACCACAAAATGACTGATTCCTTTTTCGCTCAAAGGAAAAGGATTGTAGGTGAGGGAGTAGGACCCGTAAACAGCCCAAAGCTCGTTTGTCGTGGCGTCAACACTAAAAATGTCATTTTCCAAAGGACCGTCAGGAAGCAATTGACGACGTTGACCATTTCCCCCTAAGGGAAAATCAACAACTCCAGACCCTCGAGTTCCAATGTATAAATGATCATTGAAATAGGTGGTAGAACTATAATCATTTACAAAGCCATCTAGGGCTCTAATGCGACGTACGACCTCGTCATTTTCATCGCGTAACTCAACTGTAGACCTCAAGGTAACTTGCAAAGAATTTTCGGTACCTCTTAAATCCTGTATCGCTTCATCGTAGCGCAAGAGGATAGGAAAGAAGGTTCCATTGGTTGATTTGCGCAAGCGAAAAAAGCGTGTGCCCACATAAATCGCATCTGCGTAGGTGGTAACGAACAAGGCGTGTTCATTGGACACTGTTGACCAGTTATTAAAATCAATAATATTAGTATTCCCTACCAAAGCTCGGCGCACACCACCTTCGCCAGCAGCGGCATAGATGTAATCTCCAAAAATCGTCGTTTGTCCAATGTTTAATGCGCTTCCACCATCACCTATGAAGTAAGAATCATCAAATTCTAATCGGCCTAAGTCAAATAAGGAGATGCCAAATCCTGTCGAGATGTAGACAAAACCATTGTACTCCATAAAATGATTAATTCTTTTTTGAGTTGGAGGAATAGATGGCTTATTTAAAATATCCACCACCGTGAGTACATTTTGATTATCACCTACAATAACATCTATAATCCCATTTTCATAACCAACAAGTAACGTTTCAAATTCGGCGCTGTAGTAAATGGAAGAAATATCATTCCCCGAAAGTCCGTTAATCGTAGATTTTGTAGTTAGTGATCCATCCAAGGTAGAATAGACGAAGACGGCATTTTCTGATGCAACATAAAGAGCGCCATTACCTTCAGAAACATCGTTTACTTGCCCATAGGCGAAATAGCCTGTCCATTCATCGGAGAAGTTTTGTCCGAAAGCTAGGCAAGAGAATAACAAGGTAATCGTGAGAAAAAACTGTTTCAAGTGTCTTTTTTTAGTACATATAGAACCGCTCAAAAGTACAATTATTGCCTGAGTTAGTAAAGCATTAACCTGTGCGTTTCTGAAAAGATGAATAGCTTGATGACCTATCGACATTGTAACGATACTCTCTTGGTTTGAAAGAAACAAACCAAGATTTCTAAGGACCTATAAAAAACAAAAAGGACGACCATAAGCCGTCCTTTAAAAAAGTATTTTGTGTGTTATTAAACAACTCCTTGAGCCATCATCGCTTCGGCTATTTTTACAAAACCTGCTACGTTGGCTCCTTTAACATAGTCCACATATCCGTCTTCTTGTGTACCATATTGTACACAGGCTTCGTGAATATCCAACATAATGTTGTGTAGTTTTTCATCTACCTCTTTAGCAGTCCAATTATAACGCATGCTATTTTGAGACATTTCAAGTCCAGATGTTGCGACACCTCCAGCATTTGATGCTTTGCCCGGCGAAAACAATATCTTTTCTTTATGGAATACCTCAATGGCATCTGGAGTTGTTGGCATGTTTGCGCCTTCAGCAACACACATACAACCATTGCTTACCAATGTCTTGGCCGCAGCTGCGTCCAATTCATTTTGCGTTGCACAAGGCAAAGCAACATCACATTTGATCCCCCAAGGCTTATCACCTTCGTGATAGGTCGCCGATGAATATTCAGAGATATATTCTTGGATACGTCCTCGACGTACGTTTTTAAGTTCCATGATAAAAGCTAGCTTATCAGCATCGATTCCATCTTTGTCGTGGATAAATCCTCCAGAATCAGAAAGGGTAACTACTTTTCCTCCCAAAGCGGTTGCTTTTTCTGCAGCGTACTGTGCCACATTACCGGATCCAGAAATTACAACTGTTTTTCCTTTAAAACTTTCACCTTTAGTTTTGAGCATGCTTTGCGCGAAGTATACATCTCCATAACCAGTCGCTTCAGGACGAATTAAAGAACCTCCATAAGAAAGGCCTTTACCTGTAAGTACTCCCGTAAACTCATTACGAAGACGCTTGTATTGACCGAACATATATCCTATTTCACGTCCTCCTACACCGATATCTCCTGCGGGAACATCTGTATTAGGTCCAATATGACGCGCTAGTTCTGACATAAAGCTTTGACAAAAACGCATTACTTCAGAATCAGACTTTCCTTTTGGATTAAAATCTGACCCTCCTTTACCTCCACCCATAGGCAGGGTAGTAAGGCTATTTTTAAATACTTGTTCAAAACCTAAGAACTTGAGAATACTCAAATTTACAGAGGGATGGAAACGAAGGCCTCCTTTGTAAGGACCAATAGCACTGTTGAATTCAACACGGTACCCGCGATTCACATGAATTTCACCACTATCGTCTGTCCAAGAAACTCTGAATGTAATCGTACGTTCTGGTTCAACCATACGCTCAAGAAGCTTTTGTCCTTTATACTTAGGATTAGCTTCCATGAATGGAATTACAGTTTCTGCAACTTCATGTACAGCTTGCATAAATTCTGGTTCGTTTGGATTGCTTAGAGCAACGTGGTCGACAAATTTTTTAATGCTGTCTGACATAGTTTTTTATAGTATTGGATAATTAAAAGAATTATTTTACGTTTTTTTAATGATGCAAATATAAGTTATCTCAATATTTAGGTGCTTTTTTTTTCGATTTTCGTAAAAATAAGAGCGTATTGATACGATATCTTGCTTTTTTTACATGTGAGCTGTACAAAAATTTCACTGTAAGCCTAGTTTTTATATATTTGCTATTGTCTCAAACTCTCCTAACCTATGAAAGCCAAACACCTACTATTGGCAGTCAGTATGTTTTTTATCTCTCATAATGAGGTAAGTGCTCAATTCGGATTTTCGCACGAAATCGGTGTCATCACTGGCCCTGTGGCGTTTCAATCGGATTTTGGATTACGTAATGATTTCGACACTAACCGCGGAAATATCGGTTTCGGTATTGGTATAGTGCACTATTTAAACTTCTCATACCGTGCAGATTGTAACTGCTATTCTCGTGATACTTACTTTAATGATCACTTTAAAGTCCGGAATGAAATTGATTATCATGTCACAAATCTCAGCCATTTTGGAGAAGAATCAGAGGATAATGACTTTGGAGGCCTTCTACTTAGAAGTCACAAAGGAAAAGCCACTGTCTTAGAATTAGGAACTCAATTGGAGTATTTTCCAATGAGTATTCGTGATTTTGCTGCGGGCGCTTATCGTGTGTCTCCTTATTTTAGCCTAGGAGTGCATTTTGTTTCTTTTGACCCAGAGGCAACTTCAGATATAGGACCTATTGGTTCTCCAGCGACTACTTTTGCTCCTTTTTTACAAGGAGACGGAAGGTTTGGAGGTATTGATGATAGTGCAGGTTCTACTTGGGCCATTACATGGAGTACAGGAATTCGATATAAACTAGGGATCAAGAGTGATCTT
>JBLHXM010000092.1:0-13305 GCA_047630395.1 Dokdonia sp. | reverse complement strand
ATAGATCCATTTTCAACACTTTGATAAAACACCCGCTTACTCTTGGCGTCATATCCATAATAATCGGTTACCTCCCATTTTCCAGAGGTCACTTGATTCTTCAAACTTCCATCTGCATTGTGGTGATAAATATGGTTGTATCCATCTTTTTCACTCGTCCAAATAAAACTATTATCCTCTAAAAAAGTTAGATTATTAGTTACATCAACATAAGCTGCATCCTTATCTATCATTGCGACAGTCGAAATGTTTGTCGTTGTATCGTATAAAGACAGGTGTAATATATTCTGATATCTGTTAAGCGTTTGAACCGCTAAGACATTTGGATTTTTCGTCCATTCAATACGTGGAATATAATACCCTTCGGCTACTCCTAAGTCCACGGTAAGAGAGCTCGCTTGTCGCACTCCCTGCTGGCCCACTTTAAAAACATGAAGGCTTACTTTTGCGTTAGCCTCTCCCGCTTTAGGATACTTGAAAACTTGTTGTGTTGGGTATAGTTCCTTTCCATAGATGTCCATAGAAAATTCTGGAACATTGCGCTCATCAAATCGGATATATGCCAAATGCTTCCCGTCGGCACTCCAATCAAACGCTCTTACAAAAGCAAATTCTTCTTCATATACCCAATCGGTGATACCATTAATAATTTCATTTTTCTTTCCGTCATAAGTGACTCTCTCCACAGTTTCTGTTGCGATATCTAGAATATATAGATCATTGTCCTTTCCATAAGCAATCTTGGTTCCATCGGGAGAAAAGGTAGGCTCTTGGATCTGAGCATCAGCAACTTTCGTTAGCTTTCGCGAAAGCGTATTAAACACATAGTACTCTCCTAATGAAGAGCGTCTATAGATAGATTTTAACTTTGTAGAGAGCAACACCTGCTTTTCTGCAGGCCCAAACTCGTAACTAATAAAGTAGTCCAAGCCATCAATATCACTTGTGTTTACCGCGGTACGGACCTTTAAACCACTCTCATAATTATAGATGTCTACGCTCCCTACTTTAGCAGCTCTATCATAATTTTGAACAGCATATTCGGTTCCGTTGGCCATAGAGTGTAAGCGATCCAATCGCTCCATTCTAAAGGTTCCATCTTTCCAAATATCTTCTAGGCTTATTGATTTTTTCTGAGCAATTATTGCGGTGGATGCCAGTAGAAATACGGCAACAAAAAAGGAAGGAAATCTCATAAATGTATAATGATCTTTTTTAAGTGTCCCAATTTTACTAAAAATTATGCAGAAAACAGGTGTTTTGTTGATAATACTGTGATTGCGCTATCTCTCAAAATTTCATCATTTCATCATTAATCACTATAAAAATCATCAGTTTTCAACTTCTCCCTATCTTTGTAAAGACGACAAAACCCAACGAATGACTCAGACGATTACCGGTTTTTCCAAACTGACCAAGGAAGAAAAAATCAATTGGCTTGCCAATACCCATTTTTCAAACCCTACTCAGGCGCTATCCATACTCAAAAAGTACTGGAATGACGACCCAAAGTTACAGCAACTTCATGACGAATTTATCGAAAATACCATCAGCAATTATTACTTACCGCTTGGTGTGGCTCCTAATTTTACGATCAACGATAAACTGTACACCATTCCTATGGCTATTGAAGAAAGTTCAGTGGTTGCGGCAGCGAGTAAGGCTGCGAAGTTTTGGGGGGATCGCGGAGGATTTAAAACAACCGTTCTAGGAACTACCAAAGTGGGCCAAGTACATTTCACATACACGGGAGACAAAAGCGTTCTCGCTGACTTCTTCAACACCTTGCGCCCAAAACTGATAAGTGATGCGGCTTCTTTAACCGCAAACATGGAAAAGCGTGGCGGCGGAATTAAAACCATAATGCTTGTTGATAAAACGGAGCAATTAGCACATTACTACCAATTACATTGTCAATTTGAAACCTTGGATGCCATGGGGGCAAATTTCATCAATAGCTGTTTGGAACAATTTGCATCCACCTTAGAACGTGAAGCAGAAAATGATGCTCGCTTTCGCCAAAGCGAACTCAGTGTTATCATGAGTATCCTCTCAAATTATGTCCCAGATTGTATCGTGCGCGCAGAAGTTTCTTGTCATGTAGATCAACTCGCCGAAAAGAATATCAATGGACGAGAATTTGCTGAAAAATTTTTGCAAGCCATCGCTATTGCAACAGTAGAACCCTATCGAGCAGTGACTCATAATAAAGGCATAATGAATGGCATTGACGCCGTGGTGCTAGCAACTGGAAATGACTTTAGAGCCGTGGAAGCTGGTGTACATGCTTATGCTGCCAGAAGCGGACAGTACAGCAGCCTAACGAATGCCTCCATTACAGACGATATCTTTACCTTTTGGATGGAAATTCCCCTTGCGCTAGGAACTGTAGGCGGACTCACGAAATTACATCCACTTGTTAAATGGTCGATGGAATTATTAGGAAATCCTTCTGCCAGGGAGCTCATGCAAATCGTTGCTGTAGCCGGTTTGGCTCAAAATTTTGCAGCGGTTAAATCATTGACAACCACGGGCATTCAGCAGGGGCATATGAAAATGCATTTGATGAATATCCTCAACCAACTGGAAGCAAACCCAACAGAAAAGCAGCAAACGGTCACCCACTTCAAAACAGAAGCGGTAACTCATAGTGCTGTAGTCACCTATATCAACGCCTTAAGAAACTAATTTGAAGACCTTTTATAGCCATGGAAAACTTTTACTCTCTGCCGAGTACTTTGTGCTGGATGGAGCCAGAGCGCTTGCTGTTCCTGCAAAAAAAGGACAGACACTCACTATCGAACCTTCCGAAACTCCTGGACTGCATTGGAAAAGTATATTGTCTGATGGCACTCTATGGTTTGAAACGGTGTTTGATATTGACACAGTCAAAACACAATCATTTCAAAGCGAAGACCCCATTATTCAAACGCTAGGGAACATTTTAATGGCAGCCAAAAGACAGCAACCCAACTTTTTAAATGACTCCAAAGGAATACTAGCAACATCGTATTTAGAATTTAATAGAGACTGGGGCCTTGGATCTTCCTCCACATTAGTCAACAACATTGCATCCTGGGCCCAAATAAACCCCTATACGCTCCTTTCAGAAACTTTTGGGGGTAGTGGTTATGATATTGCTTGCGCGAAAGCAACGTCACCTATAACCTACACACGCACGAACACAGAACCGATCATCGAAACTATTTCGTTTCACCCTTCTTTTAGAAAAAATATCTTTTTTATTCATTTGAATCAAAAGCAGAATAGTCGTGACAGTATCGCCCACTATCGCGCCATCAAAAAAAAGAATATGAATGCCCTCATAGCGCAAGTCAATACATATACTGCTCAAATCATAGAAGCGGAGAACATAGCCGTTTTTGCTTTGGCACTAGAGCGTCATGAATCCTTTCTATCAGATATACTTCAAACACCAACGGTTAAAAGTAGATTATTCTCAAGCTATCCAGGCGTGATAAAGAGTCTTGGTGGCTGGGGAGGAGATTTTGTCATGGCCACGGGGACTCTTGAAGACATGGCTTATTTTAAGGAGCGAGGATATGAAACTATTATTCCTTACGACGACATGGCTCTTTAGGCAATGTACAAAATCAAAAAAGGCTCGCTTAGCGAGCCTTTTTTGTAATATATAGTATGGCTCTACTAGTAGAACGTCGCTCTGTTATCTTCGATTTCTGCAGCATTCTTAAGCGCCTTCACCACCTTTCCACTGACTCCGTTTCTTGCAGCTTGTGTCTTTTGGGCAGCAAAAACCGCATAATTTTCTAATGGAGTAGCCTCGGTCACTTTCGTTACTTTCACGCGGTATACCCCACGATCACCTTCGATAAGATCAGAAGTCTGACCTTCTTTAAGTGCAAAAGCAGCACCTACCACCTTAGGCTCTCTTCCAGCTCCAGCAATCGTAGGACTTGACATATTCAAAGCCCCGGCAGTTTTTACTACTTGTCCTTGATTCGCTGACATTTCAGTCAGCTCTGTTGCTGTGATATTTGCCTTGATCTTAGCAGCCTTCTTCTCTTTACGCACTTTAGGAGTAATTAAAGCAGAAGCATCTTCAGCTGTAGTTAAACCTTTCTTTGTTTCCTTTGTTACTTGAGCAACAATATATCCATTGTTCACTTGGAAACGCTTCACATCACCTACCTTAGTTTCTTCATCAAATGACCAAGTTACTATACTACGTTGTGCACCTTCACCAGGTAAGGTTTCATCCAATGGCTTGATCGCATTTACTGGTTTTACAGCATATCCCTTTTCCGTTGCAAAGGCATTGAAATCTCCTTTACGAGAACCAATTTCGAAATCTTGTGTGGTACTGTATACTTGAGCGATTGTTTTCTCAGAAGGAGTAATCTCTTTTGAAACCGTCGCTACTTTTACAGTTTTCTGTGAGTTCTTTTGACCGAGCACTTCAATTACGTGATATCCGTAACTCGTTTCAACAGTACCTATACTTCCTTTAGACTGTTCGAAAGCAAAGTCATTAAAGGCCGGAACCATTTGTCCATAAGGAAAATAGTCATATACTCCTCCTTTATCCTTACTTCCAGGATCAGAAGAAAATTCTGCAGCTAAGGCTTCCCATTTACTAGAACTACGTCTAACTACTGATTCAAGACTATCCGCTAATTTCTTGGCTACATCTTTACTAAGCGCTCCAGCACCTTGCGTTGGAACAAGAATGTGTCTTACTGTAGATGAATCTGGCAGTTGCTTTACAGCCACAATACGATCGATCTTCATAAATCTTCCATCCTTATACGGTCCGTAAACAGCTCCTGCTTCCATACCATATAAAGTATCACGACTTACAGCACTCAATGAGTTTTTAAAAACAAAACGATCTACATACGGAGTATCAGAGTTTTCACTTACGAAATCTGAAATACCTTCCACTGGTGTATTTTCTAAACCTGGCTCAACAACACCTTCGTAGGTTGCTTGTTTAATAAGAGAAGTCAAATCTGCTTTTAAAAGATTTTCATCTTCCAAGGTTGCCTTTTCATCAAACTTTACAAAACGAATAGAACGTGTCGCTTCTCTTTCGTACTCATCCTTGTGTGCATTGATATATGCGGTAATATCTTCTTTAGTGACTTCAATATCCGTATCGGCTATTGTAGAGTAAGGCACTTGCACATATTCAATATCAATAGTATTTCCATCCAATTTGTATGCTACTTCTCCATCTTTTAAAGTGGCTCCTACCCCCGCTTTAACTAGATTATCATAAATAGCACGCTTCTCAGCAGTGATCAAACCTTTTTCAAAGTTTACCCATGAGTTATACGCTTCTGTATTCCTTACGGTAGCAACATATTCATTCATCTTCGCTTCACTAAAGAAGCCATCGGCATCTTGAAAAGTAGCATTACTTTCTAAAGCACCTTTCAATAATTCTGTAAGACGGTCTTTGCTTACCACAATTCCTAAAGCTTCATATTGCTCTGCAAGTACTGCTGTTTCAACTTCACTTTCAAAAACAGAGTTCACTGCACGCATATTAGAACTATTAGGTCCCAAATTACGCGTTTGCTGCTCTACCTTACGCGCAAAATCTTCTCTCGACAAATCAACACCGTTTACCGTTGCGATTGTATTTTGTTTTGAATCAAAACTTCCACTCGAAGTAATAACACTTGAGAAAATAAAAGCAAAAAGTGCTAGTGCTATTATTATAATCAAATAAATCCCTCTACTACGTATTTTATTTAAAATTGCCATCTGTCATTATTTTGTTCAAGAATAGTTGGCGAAAATACCATTTTCTATTAAGAAAAAAAATAGAAAAATGCAAAAAGAAAAAGGGAGATTATTCTCTGTTTCGGCGGACTACCACTAACTCAATTTTAGTGCTGGAGGTATCCTTAATATAAAACACCCAAGGATCAATACTAATCTCATCTCCCACTTGTGGAATATGCTCTGCATGTTTGACAATAAACCCTCCTAATGTTTCGTAATTCTCATGCTTAGGAAAGTCCAGTTTGTATACCTCATTAAGATAATCAATCTCATGGCGCGCTGAAAAAAGAAAGTGATCTTCCCCAAGAATTTCCTCCTGTAATGCCACCTGATCATGCTCGTCTTCAATCTCTCCAAAAAGCTCTTCAACAATATCCTCCACGGTTATCATACCACTTGTACCTCCGTACTCATCGAGTACAACAGCAATACTTTTTTTCTTCTTGGTAAGTACATTTAAAACATCCTTTACCAACATTGTTTCCGGCACGTAAATAACAAGCCTCATGACACTACTCAGCGTTCGCGGCTTGTTAAAGAGTTCATAAGAATGTACGTATCCTATAATATCATCCATGGTGTCCTTATATACGAGGATTTTGGACAAGCCAGTTTCACAGAACTTCTTATTAAGTGCTGCTGGGGTGCTACGTTCATCAACAGCGACAATTTCCGTTCGTGGAATCATCACCTCCCTCGATTTCACTTCCGAAAATTCCAAGGCGTTCTGAAAAATCTGTATTTCACTATCTATTTCTTCATGGTTTGAAACAGCTTCCATTTGTTCAGAAATGTAATTGCCCAGTTCCACTTTCGTGAAAGCGAGCTGCACCTCATCTCCATCTGTCTTAAAAAAACGCTTGAGGATGAAATCAGAAATCCAAATCACAAACCGACTAATAAAACTAAAAAGGATATAAAAGAAATAGGCAGGAACTGCTAAAACGCGCAACAAGGAATTGGCGTATATCTGAAAAAACACCTTAGGCAAGAACTCTGCAGTAAGCAAAATAACCAAGGTTGAGATAATGGTTTGAGATAAAAGCCCAAATTCAGTTATAAAGGTATTGAGCCATCCCACGTTTTCGCCGAAAGGCAAACCCTCAAGGGAATTTTGAAGCAAAGCCCCCATAAAATAACCATATATCACTAAGGCGATATTGTTACCCAATAGCATCGTCGCTATAAATTGAGATGGTTTGGCCGTAAGTCTAGAAAGAATTTTTGCAAGAAAAGTATCTTGCTTCTTCTCTAATTCAATATGAATTTTGTTGGAAGACACATAGGCGATCTCCATACCCGAAAAAAAAGCCGAGAGCAGCAAACAAATACAAATAACAATGATTTGAATCTCTATGCCCCCCATTACTCCTGTTTGCGTTGCTCAAACTTTTTTCGAAAATGTCTTTTGAAAAAAAACATTCCGATAGAAATCACAACAAAAAAGACAAATAAATATGCCTTCGCTCTGTTGGTGTCCCAAAGGGAATACGCCTCAATAGCTGCAAGTATGGCAACTATGGGATATAAAAATTCAAATATTTTACCGTAACGTGTCATTCGCTGTGTTTTCTTCTTTAAGGTATTGTTTACCTATATTGTTTAAAGATACAAAATTTGTAAAATCTTCATTAGAATCAAAGAGATCCCCCGCATTTCTTGAACCATCCTTGGTAATTAAGGTGTACGGTTGGTCCGTAAAAATCCAACTGTGATCTTGATCCCAATATAACTGCTGTGCATTTAAGGTTACAGAGTCACTCGTCAACAGCTTTACATCGCCTCTTAAGTCTACCAGACCGGTTTCGGTGTACCGCATGGCATACGCTGCTGTAATATGACTTTCTTTTCCTTCCTCGTTATAGAAAGTAAGGTCAATTCCTTCTGGAAACTCTTCATATGGAAAATCATCATTGGAAAAATCCTTACGTAAAGGGGTCATAAAATGAGCCGTTACTTTTCCAGAATCCGTATACTTTCCATTAATCCCCGTTCCCACAGAAGCAGGACCTTCTAGCTTTCGACTCATGCGCTGCACAGCTTCACCTTTACCAGTACATCCAACAAAAAACAAAGTCACAGCAACTGCTGTGACTAGGTTTATAAATATATGTTTCTGTACTGCTGCCATTAAAGTTTAGGCACTTTTACCGTACGACCAATCCAACAGTTTAACTTCACTGACTTTCCAGCCATGTCTAAATTAAAAATGTCTTCCGTAGACGGTGCTTTTGCTCTATAATTAGCTGCCAATCCGTTAGCATTTCCAGCCAATCTTGGATCTACACGTCCAGCTCTCGAGATAACATCTGCAGCTAACCAATAGGTCGCACGCTTTTCAAATACCGTCGCTCCACAGCTGTTTGCGCTTGCCGCATACATCGCACCTATTCTTAAATAGGCTCTACCAAAAGAAGGGTTGTCAGCAAGAGCTTTGTTGTAATACGTCCTCGCTTGACCGTAACTTCCTGCTTTTCTATATCCTTCAGCTTTCTGATAGTTCAGTGCTGCTCTTTTCATTGGATCTTGCTCTAAAGACAATGCTTGTTCAAAATATTCCTTTTCACAAGCGGTATCTCCAGAGTCTCTACATAAAATCATCAAATACTTCGCAGAATCAGCAGATGGATTTAAAGTATGTAACTGCTCTACCAATTTTTTAAACATTGGATCCGAAGTACATTCTTTATTCAACATACGGCTTGCCGCTTTGTTAATCCAAGTGATATCGCCCTTATTCTCCTCAAATTGCTTGTTGTATAAAGGGATTAGGTTTTTACAATCTGCAAGAGTACCAAAAGTAGCATCTACACTTCCTGCAAAAGTACCAAAGGCTCTTAAGTTAGTTTCATACCCTTTTCTACGTCTTGCATCCTTTGAAGAAAGAGGTTGACCCGCCTCTTCTTTCTCCACAAGTATCTGAAGTTTCGCATCTAATGCAGTTGCTTCTTTACTCAATTTTGTCTGTACATCATCATAAAGATCAAAGATCTCATCCAATGGCTTCCCACCTTCCTTGAATAAATCTACAGCCAACTTAAAGTAGGTGTAAATATTCTTAGAACTTTTTATCGTTTTGATGTCGGTTGTCCATGCACCATGAAAGACATCATATTGAGACTGTACAGTCCCTACTTTATAGTCAAACATATATTGACCAATAGCGGCTGCGGTTTTGCCTTTAGGCGTTTTAGCAGCAAAATACTGCTCACGCATTTTCAATAATAAAATAATTTCTTGAACCTTTGACTTCTTAGCATCGCCTTCAGCTGCTTTCAAATCTGCCTTCAACATTTTCTCTCCATACTGATAGATGGCAAGAGATTCTGAAGGACAGTCCTTCTTCAAGGTTTCGAAATAAGGCCTTCCAACATCGTAGTTCTTTACTTTGGATGCTTCTACAAATAAAGAAAGAGTGGTCCTACAATCCTGAGCTTCTAAGTTGCTTGAGAACATTCCAGCAAGCAAAACTAATACAAGTGTGGTCAATTTAGTTTTCATGGTTCTAGGTTTTATGCTATTAATTAAATTTTGCTTTCTGAAACCAAATGTCATTTAGAGAAAAACTCAAGTAGACATTAAAAAATGTTTCTTCAACAAGATTGGCGTTTGTTGTGCCGCGCTGTCCGTATTCAAATCCAACGTTTGCATTACTAAATAAACGCCCGGCTGGCAATCCTAATCCAAAAGATATGCCAAACTCGTTTATCGCCTCATTTTCTATAACAATACCGCTTTCCTCATAACGGAGACCAGCACGGTAATTTACTTTCTGCCAGTAACTTGTGACAGAATTATATTTCGGAATATAAAAACCCCCTAATCGCATTTGATTCGCGTCTTCAAAGACTGCATTGTCTAATGTGAAGGTTCTATTTGTAAAGCTACTAGATTTTTGTTGCGTAAACTCTGCGCCAAGAAACCATTTATTAGCTTCTCCAATACCCAATCCTAAGGTCACAGACGAAGGAAATTCAAAATCTGTATCAGCCACATCAATATCTCTAACATCTAGATCTTGAACAAGTCCTAATGAATTAAAAAGCACTGAAGATATCTGTCTTGTATTCTCAGAGGACACATTAGACCCAGGAACATATACTGCCGAAGTATACAATGTAAGTTTCTCATTAAACTTTCCTTCATACTGCGCGGCAATATCAAAGGTCAACCCACTTAGATCAGATCGATTCCTTTCTCGCGTACCCAATTCAATGTCTTCTTGTGTACGTAAGGATTCATTCTGGATATTTCCAAAGTTGTAATTGGCATTGAAACCTATATTAAGTCCCTTTGTAACATTATAACCTGCACCTAGAAATACTCTATTTAAACCCCCTTTACCAGAAAATCTATTGAACTCCGTATCTGTATCACCATCAATTTTATAACCCACAGAGGTATACGGCATCAATCCGAAACTAACGCCTAAACGACGTGAAACTGGAAATGCAAGTGCTAAATAATCTATAGAAGATGACGAAGTATTATTTTCGGCGGTAGCATCTTTAAGGGTGCGCTCACTTGATGATCCTCCCACAGAGAAAGTCACAAATCGCAATTTCCCCAAGGAAGCAGGGTTTACAATATTTAAATGCAAACTATCACTATAGGTACTTAGCCCACCCATCGATCGATTTTCGGCCGTACCCTTGAATTGTTGCGTTCCTATTCCGTAAAAGGAATATGGGGAAGTAGTTCCACCTTCCTGACTATAACCCGTTATAGTCACTAACAGCACTACTGCTATTATTAAATTTTTAATCATCCTTCAATTTTAAAATATAATTAAGTCCCTCCAGCAAAAAATTTGAGTGCGCAAAGATGCTATTTTTTAATCGTTTTGACAAAACATGAGCGTCTCCTCCTGTTAAAATAACGATGAGAGGGCTGTATTCTCCTTTATATTGCCCAATTACACCATCAATTTCTTGGATTGTACCATTAAAAACCCCAGAATGAATGGCACTTTCTGTGGTATCTCCGATCCATTGATCCACCGCTTTCGTTTCCAATTGGGGCAAATTTGCCGTAAGATTATGCAAAGAGGTATATCGCAAACGCAGCCCTGGTGAAATAGCACCTCCTTTATATACACCTGCAGCGCTTATAAAATCATAGGTGATACAGGTACCTGCATCAATGATCAATCCGTTTTGATTTGGATACGCTTTCGCGAAAGCCGCAACCAACGCAAGCCGATCCACACCCAAAGTTTCGGGAGTCTTGTACGAATTTTTAAAAGGCATTGGTGTTTTATGATTCAAAACTATCGTAGGAAAACGATTCTGAACGGTCCGCATTTGCTTTTCGCTCAACCTACCTACCGAAGAAATAATTGCCTGATCAACTGGATGATCCTTAACAAGAGACACTAAGGCCTCCGAGAATGAGTCCAACAATGTTTCCCGCTTCTCTAGAAGTAATTCTCCTTGAAAAACAGCCAATTTTATCTTCGTATTCCCAACGTCTATAATCAGTTGCATGTAAAATCCATTAAACGTCAAAAATACAAATTGACAGGTACTCGCCTGTTAAGGGAATGGTAAAAGAAAATATGCTTTTGAAAATATTATGATTTCAACAATTAAATGGACTTACTAACATCTGCGTTGCGATTACATCAATTTATTTTGATTTTTCGCTATGTTTGTAAACATTGGTTAGAAACTCGCTAGCAACTGTTGAATCTTTTTGCTCATTTTAGAGCGGCAATTTAGGAAATTTGAACTGCAAATAATTCTTAAAAATCCTCCATTATGAAAAAAGCAATTTTCGCAGTAGTAATGGCCTTGGCCATTTTTGCAGTAAGTGCAACCATCAACACTGCCCCAGATGAAAACTTTATTGACAAAAAGAAAGTCGAAATCCCGCCGAACGGATAGGAAATCACGATTTTTATTTGGAGGTGTGATAGCGATTTTACTCGTTACCACACCTTTTCTATTTTACCTGTATAAGTACGCCCCCGCCGATTCAAATATATGGGAGACCTCCTTGATTACAATTAAAAGTGGAGGATTTACCACCGTTCAAGGGTTTATGCACCAGCTCATCTCCAAAGGCATTTTTGTTTTAATTACCACGCTTTGGTTCATTACCTCAAGAGATTGGTGGAAATGGGCAATCCTCGTTCCCTTAATTATGTTCCTTTTCCAACTCTCAGGTGTTGTCAACTATCAAATTGACTATATCGATAAGTTTGACTTTTGGTATGCATTACCCGTTATTACTCCTATCATTATTATACTCATTTGGATCAGTCATGAACTGAATAAAGTGGTAGGTGATCTCGATCTCAAAGACGAAATAGAAGACGAATTAGAGCGGTACAACCAAACCTAGCCTCCTCAAATTCCCCGAGAGTACATTTTCAAAATAAAGTTAGACATTCCTCAATTATCACGCACGCTCCTAAAAGTAACGTTTGCGGTCAAGCTGGAACTACATACTCCAGATGCATTTTTTCAAAAAAAAAGGTTAAATAATGTCGAGAGTTACCTTTTGTAGAAAATCTATATTATTTTCACGTTCAAATTTTTTTAGAAATCCTACAAAAAGTAACAAATATGAAATTTAACTTTGTCATTGTCTTAAGTCTTTTTTCTGCTACTCTATTGGCGCAAGGCCCTAGTGTAAACACAAATAGCACCGCTAATTTTTTAAACGCTATAGACAATCAAGGTGCGTCCATTGGATCCTCTTCTTTAATAAGAAACCCAAGCAGATCTATTGAAGGATCCGTACACTTATTTGATGATTGGTCAAGTCGTGGTGTCGCTGTAGTTTCTGCAGATCAAAAGATTCGTCTTCAAAACATGAACTTTAATGTACAGCGCAACACCATAGAGTCAAAGTTAAATAGAGATTCTATTTTTACATTTAATGTGCGTATGCTTGAAAAGATTGAAATTAATAATCGCACCTTCAAATACATCTACTTTCCCATCAAAGAAGGAAATCGTTTGCTTGAAGTATTAGGCACATCTAAAGACATCACCATCTATAAAGATTACGAAATCGACATTAAAGAAGGAAATCCTAATCCAATGCGCGGTGCTCTGAAAGACAAATATATTATCAGAGATCAGTACTATATCCAAAACGGAGAAAGCTTCAATAAATTCAAATTGAAAAAGAAAACGATTCTAAAAGTTATGGGTGATAAATCAGCTTTAGTAAAAGCATATGTCGATAAGAATAAACTTAGTTTTAGTAAAGAGGATGATATTTCAAGAATTTTCAGTCACTACGACAATTTATAAATATACATTCTTGTCCTCTGATTCTTGAAAATCAGCAACAAGGACTGGACGCATCCAAACATAAAAATGGGCTATGATCTTCTAAGGACATAGCCCATTTTATCTTTCCTAAGGCATTTATCACCTTAGTTCGGAAAACAATTCCTTTATGACCAAAAAAAATCAAGGCCCTGGCCCAAAGAATATGATCTTATCTGCGTTGGAGGCTGTATTATGAGCGCTACGCGCGCCCTATATACCAAATCACGCAACCCTAAGAGTGAGCTGC
>JBLHXM010000091.1:0-13481 GCA_047630395.1 Dokdonia sp. | reverse complement strand
AATAGTTTTTTCAGTCCGCCGTTCTCAAAATTGATCTCGGCTTTTTGATCTTGCCCCTTTCCTTCTATTCCAGCTACAATCCCTCGACCAAAACGAATGTGTTCTACAACCGTTCCTTCTGCCAACTCCCCTGCCAAATTGGGCATCGGACTGTTATCTGTCGCGGGGCGTATCTTCCGTAATTTTCGCAGCTGATCTTCTGTTGGTGACCCCACTCTCGGCGGAGTACTACTCACAGGTTTCTTCAATCGCAACTTACTTTTATCGATATCACCAAAAATATCTGCATCTACCAACGGTTTGTATCGATAGCTATTCATGGGGGTTTGATAGTCTAAGTAGACTTCATTAATTTCTTCTATAAATCGGCTTGGTTCTGCATCTACAAGTTTTCCCCAGCGATATCTAGATTCGGTATAGGTTAGATAGGCTTGTTTCTCTGCGCGCGTAAGCGCAACATAAAACAAACGCCGTTCTTCTTCCAGTTCACTACGCGTATTCATACTCATCGCACTTGGAAACAGATCTTCTTCCATTCCTACGATATACACAAAGGGAAATTCAAGACCTTTGGCCAGGTGGATCGTCATCAATGCCACGCGGTCTTCATCGCCTTTGTCATCATCCATGGTTGTTGCAAGAGCAACATCCTCCAAGAACTCAGACAGGGAACCCGTAGTGCCATCCAGTTGTTTTTGCTCTTCCACAAAATCACGCATACCATTCAATAGCTCTTCGATATTTTCCATGCGGGCAACGCCTTCAGGGGTTCCATCTTTTTTGAGTTCTTGTAATAGTCCCGTTTTCTTGGAGACGTGTTCGGCTAGCTCAAAAGCATCTCCACCTTCGTCCATGACCTGAAAACTCTTGATCATAATGACAAAGTTTGAGATACGCGTCTGCGTTCCTCTATTGATATTCATAGAAGCTCCTAATTGCTCTATTTTATCCATGACCTCAAAAATGGAACGGCCATAATGCTTAGCTGCCACAACCAATTTATCAATCGTCGTTCCACCGATACCTCGCGCTGGATAGTTGATTACACGTTTAAGCGCTTCCTCATCCTTAGGATTAATAACTAAGCGCAAGTAGCCTAAAACGTCTTTTATCTCTTTGCGTTGATAAAAAGAGAGTCCGCCATAAATACGATAGGGGATATCACGCTTTCGCAAGGCATCTTCCATCGCACGGGACTGAGCATTGGTGCGATATAAGATCGCAAAATCCCCATTCTTCAACTGATTATTCATCCTATTCTCGAAGATACTGGACGCCACATAACGTCCTTCTTCTCCATCGGTTGGAGAGCGATGGACAATGATTTGACCGCCGTCCTCATTGGCAGTCCATACTTTCTTGTCCAAACGGGTTTTATTCTTTTCTATCACCGAGTTGGCCGCTTCTACAATGTTTTTTGAAGAGCGGTAATTTTGTTCCAGTCGGTACATGGCTACATTATCATAATCCTTTTGGAAGTTCATAATGTTGCTAATATTTGCTCCTCGGAAGGCGTAGATACTTTGGGAATCATCACCTACAACACAAATGTTTTGAAACTTATCTGATAATGCTTTTACGATCAGATACTGGGAGTGATTGGTATCCTGATACTCATCTACTAGAATGTATTTAAAACGATTCTGATATTTCTGCAGTACTTCTGGAAACCTATTCAGTAACTCATTGGTGCGCAGGAGTAGATCATCAAAATCCATAGCACCTGCTTTAAAGCAACGATCGACATACTCGGCATAAATCTCACCGACTCTAGGACGCTTTGCCATTGCATCCGCTTCCATGAGTTCTGGATTATTCATATACGCCTTCACCGTAATCAAACTGTTCTTAAACGACGAGATCCGGTTTTGAATTTGCTTATACTTATACACATCTTTATCGAGTTGCAATTCTTTAATAATCGCACTTATAAGGCGTTGTGAGTCTTGGGTATCGTAAATGGTGAAGTTAGATGGGTAGCCTAATTTATCGGCTTCAAAGCGAAGGATTTTGGCGAAAATAGAGTGAAAAGTTCCCATCCAAAGATTCTTTGCCTCTCCACTACCGACGATGGCAGAGATCCTTTTTTTCATCTCTCGCGCCGCCTTGTTGGTAAAGGTAAGTGACAGTATATTAAAGGCATCCACGCCCTCACTCATCAAATACGCAATGCGTAAGGTCAGTACACGGGTCTTCCCAGAACCCGCACCTGCAATAACAATTAACGCACCATCCTTATGCAAGGTGGGCTCGCGTTGAGCCTCGTTTAGGCCCTCAATATATACTTCTAATTTTGAATCCATAACTAGGTTGTAAAGTACGATATGACAGCTGAAATTGAAACCTCTCCTCCATGTTTTTCTAAGGTTTTTTTAACAACCCCAAACGAGCATCTCCGGTTTCAAAACCAGTCTAAAAGTGTATCTTAACTCAATATTTATAATAAGACTCATGAAAAAACGACTATGCCTTCTTTTATTTGTTTGCGCTTTCGCGAAAGCGGCCACCGCCCAATTCACCGCTCAACCTGGAAATGTAATTTCTGAATTCGGAAAAACCTACACTATAGAAAATCCGGATTTCAACACCGACACTAATCTCGTCTTTAAAGCTGTTTTTGATATCTCCAAAGCACCGGAAGATCCGAGTACACGAAATCCCTATATAGAAACCATCGCACGTTTTTTGAATATGCATGAAAAAGCAGGAGTGCCTGCATCCAACCTAAAAGTACGGATGGCAATGCACGGTAAAGCGTCGTATGGTCTGCTAAAAAATGAGTACTACAATGAGAAATTTGGTGTAGATAATCCCAATATTGCGTTGCTCGAAGCTATTGATAAAATAGGCGTAGAAATCCTCTTGTGCGGACAAACAGCTGGTTCTCGAAATCTGTCAAAAGAACGTCGTATTCCACTTACTAAAGTTGCTTTATCAGCAATGACTATTCTCATCCAATCACAAGAAGATGGCTATCGAATGATCGCTTTCTAACGGAACAAAAATTCGTATCTTTTCATTCTTAAACCAATAAGTATCCTATAATCAAGAGCCCTGCGCCTTGCAACGGCCCAATACCAACCACATGAAGAAACTAATTGTTCCTGCCCTACTCTTAATGAGTACTGTCGCTTTTGCGCAAACCTCCTTCGATAAAGATGTTGCATCTGTAAAAGGTAAAGTCGTCGAATGGCGTCGTGATTTTCACGAAAATCCAGAACTATCCAATCGCGAATTCAAAACCGCTGAAAAAATTGCCAAGCATCTAAGGTCCTTGGGTATTGAAGTACAAACTGGGGTTGCTAAAACAGGCGTTGTAGGTATCCTAAAAGGAAACAAGCCTGGAAAAGTAGTTGCGCTTCGTGCCGATATTGATGGGCTTCCTGTTACCGAGCGTAACGATCTAGCCTTTAAGTCCAATGTAAAAGCTGATTTTCTAGGCCAAGAAACAGGCGTGATGCATGCCTGTGGACATGATACGCATACGGCGATCCTGATGGGTGTCGCCGAAGTACTCTCTAAAAATAAAGATAAAATCAACGGTACCGTGAAGTTCATCTTCCAACCTGCAGAAGAAGGAGCGCCTCCAGGAGAAGTGGGTGGCGCAAGCGAAATGATTAAAGAAGGTGTTCTGACCAATCCAGATGTGGATGCTATTTTTGGTTTACACATCAACTCAGGCACCCCAGTGAATACCATCCGTTACAAACCAGGAGGTACGATGGCTGCAGTAGAGCGTTTTGTAGTGAACGTCAAAGGAAAACAAACACATGGGAGTCAGCCTTGGAGCGGTGTGGATCCCATTTATATTTCGGCAAAGATCATTGATGGTTTTCAAAGTATAATTTCGAGAGAAGCACGTTTGATTGATGAACCAGCCGTGATTACGGTAGGAAAAATTACATCAGGCGTTCGTTTCAACATCATCCCAGAAAGTGCAGAAATGATTGGAACGGTGCGTACACTTGATCCAGACATGCGTACCATGATCATTAAACGTATGACGGAAATGGCAGGCGATATCGCCAAGACCTATGGTGGAACCGCAACAATTGAATGGCAAAACAATACAGCAGTTACGTTCAATGATTTAGCATTGACAGCTCAAATGTTACCGACCTTACAGAAAGTGGGTGGTGCAGATAATATCCATTTGACGAAAGCAACTACCGGCGGAGAGGATTTCTCTTTCTTTCAAGAAATAGTGCCCGGGTTCTATTTCTTCCTAGGCGGAATGACGCCAGGCAGCAAAGAAGTGTTCCCACACCATACGCCAGACTTCTTTATCGATGAGTCCGGTTTTCAATTGGGTGTTAAAGCACTGAGCCAATTGAGTATTGATTATTTGAATGCGAAGTAAGAAACGAAAAAGTGGTGACGAATGACGCGATCGGACTCAAGAAGTTGACCTCCCCTTTACCTCTCACATCCTAACCATAAACATCTAGACTATTTCATTTTCTTGCCATTAAGGATTAGGGCAATGGATAACTAACAGTCTTAACAAATTAAGAATAAATAACCATGAAACAAATCAAAACTATAGTACTCGCTGGAATTATAGGCTGTACCGCTTTCGCGAAAGCGCAAACCACCCTATCCACCAAACTAGATAACCAAATTACTGCTATCGAATCTAAAGTGATAGAATGGCGCAGGGATTTTCACCAGAACCCAGAATTGGGGAATCGTGAATTCAAAACCGCTGAGAAGATTGCAGCCCACTTGAAGTCTTTAGGATTGAAAGTACAAACGGGCGTTGCCAAAACTGGTGTCGTAGCTATTTTGGAAGGAAAACGCAAAGGAAAAGTAGTAGCTCTCCGTGCCGATATCGACGGACTTCCAGTTCCAGAACGCGCTGATTTACCTTTTAAATCGGAAGCGAAAGGCGAATATATGGGCAATGAAGTGCCCGTAATGCACGCCTGCGGTCACGATACTCACATCGCAATATTGATGGGTGTGGCAGAGATATTATCTAAAAACAACGACTTTGCGGGAACAATCAAGTTTATTTTCCAACCTGCAGAAGAAGGGGCACCTCCAGGAGAAGAAGGTGGCGCTGAACTCATGGTAAAAGAAAACGTACTCAAAAACCCTGATGTGGATGTAATTTTTGGCCTACACATTGGTTCTGGACAGGATATCAATACCATCGCCTACAAGCCAGGCGGAATGATGGCAGCATCTCAGAGTTTTGAGATTAATGTCAAAGGAAAACAAAGCCACGGTTCTACGCCATGGACGAGTGTAGATCCTATTATGGCATCTGTGAAGATTATTGACGGACTGCAAACAATTATTTCGCGCGAGTCTCCATTGACCAAAGAAGCAGCGGTCTTATCGATTGGAAAGATCACTTCAGGGGTCCGCTCCAACATCATTCCTGAAACGGCACAGATTATTGGTACGCTACGTACGCTAGATTACGATATGCAAGAAATGATCAATACCCGTATGAAAGAAATGGTGCCCGCTATTGCTGCTGCTTACCGCGCTGAAGCAACGATCGAAATTGAAAAAGGATACCCAATTACGTATAACAGTCCGGACTTAACAGCACAGATGCTTCCCTCTTTTGAAAAGGCAGCAGGAAAAGAAAACGTACACCTGATCAAAGCAATTACTGGCGCTGAGGATTTCTCATTTTTTGCCAAGGAAGTGCCGGGCTTGTATTTCTTCTTAGGCGGAAAGACTCCAGGCAGCAAAGAAGTGTTTCCGCACCACACACCAGATTTCTTTATAGATGAAGGTGGATTGCTATTAGGTGTAAAGACCTTTGTACAGTTGACCTATGATTATTTAGGGAAGTAAGATCTAATTGGAGTTTAATTTCCATCGAATTTGAAGATAACACGTGCTACGGCACTTTATGAAAATAAATAACACAAAAAAGCGCCCTCCTTTTGGGCGCTTTTTCATTCTTATAAACACCTATACCCCCATCTTTGTAAGTAAAACCGTAATGTTGCTAGGGTTTATATCTTGTTTTTTCAATGCTCTTATTACGACGGTGAGTTTATTGTTCATCTTGCTGGAGAAGCAAAATCATCAATGCGTATATTTCATTAAAGCATACTGGTTGTAAAATCAAACACCACTTAGAATAGTGCATACCTACCATTCAAACGGCACCTAAATGAACCCGTTAACCAATGATAAACTTATTTAGAAAAGTACTTAAGAAACTCCTGGCTCAAGGTAAGTTTAGTAAATATCTCATCTGTGTCATTGACTAAATTATTCTCATGATGATTGGAATTCTTTTAGCCTTACAAGTCAATAATTGAAATGAATTAAAAAAGGAGTGTAAATATGAACATTACATTTTAAAAGAAATTGGGGACAATTTAGTAGCAGACGAAATACAAATCCAAGAATTTCTAATCCAGAATTGAGGACACAAATCGCTATCTACTCTGAATATCCGAATAAATTAAATGACAGCATTATTATCACTAGAATTATTAACTTTTCGGTGCTAGTAGACGAACTCGATCTTGTTAAAAATATTTTTTTTAGACAATGAAGATGAATGTATGAGTCAAAGGAGAACATTGCTATTTACGAGCCTATTGCCTACTTTGACAAAATGACCCATCACCCTTTTTATGGCATGCAGGAACAGATGGCCAAATCCCATCAGTGACTTTTTAGAAATTTATTCCGTTGCTCAATAAGAATAAAGATTTGGTAATGTATCAACCAGAAAGTCTACACAGTCCTAGTGAGGAAGAGTTAAATAATGCGTACGCCAAAATATTTCCTTTTTTTGATAATTTATAGAAAGAATCGAACATGATGCTATTGGATCTCATGTATCTTGATTAATTATTTATCAAACAAATGGTATTACATACGGAGATAATTTTTTTCAAGTATTTCTGAATGATACCAAAGAGCTTTAAGTAAAGTAGCTATACTACTCTACTAGTGGATTAGGGGTCTTCTATGAATATCTATTTGAGATTTATAGCGTTCGATATCAATACCGTATGGGTCTTGTATTTCAACACCGACTCCGAACATTATTCCCCGTATTACAAAGAACGAAAATTATAACAAGGCATACGCTGTTTGATCTTTTTAGATTTCTAATTTCGCGGAAGCATCGTTACAATAATAATGATAGCAAAAAAAGTATACAGCGATAGTAACGCTGTATACTTATAAGATCTTAAATCGAAATCAACACACCATAGCAGCTATGTCTGTACCGTCAAATATTAGGTGCCTAATTATCGCCTTTGGAATAAGCGTTATCAATCGGTTTTGAATCCCTTCTAGTATCGACACTAGGCTCTTCTATTGTTTCTTCTACTTCTAATAAATTGATTGTATTCATTTGTAAGGTTACGGCTGTTTGTGCGAGCAACCTGCCATGCACCGATGCTCCCGTTTGAACAGCTATTAAGGTTTTACCTAATAGATTTCCTTCAAAGTGACTTGTCGTACCTAATGTAACCGCGCCCGTAACTTGCCAATAGATATTTTTGGCTTGTGCACCTCCAGCTAACTTAATTTGAACAGCAGAACTCATATTAAAAGTTCCTGAAACTTGGAATATCCATACATCATCCTCTGTACCTGTAAGTGTAATGTCAGTTTCAATCACTAGGGTGCTTGTCCACTTGTAAAGTCCTGGTGATAGTACATCTCCACCAATAACTCCCGCTCCTAAATTTAGAACATCTGGGTTAGGGCGTCCTGCTGCATCTATATATGCAGCTTGCATATCAAGCACGGCTGTTGTGAGTAGTGGAGCATCCACTTCATTACAAGGAGGACCTGCAGCAGCAACTGTATAGATCTCTCCATCAACTTCATCACATGTTAATAGAAGCGCAGCTCCGGTTATTGGGCTTGTTCCTACATTTCCGATAATGGCAGATTCAAAAACATTAGTAATTCCAGATTTCGAAAGAATCACAAAGTCTTCAGCAGAATGGAGGTCTACTCCTTCTAATACAGAAGATCTTGATTGGGTATTAACGGACTGTTTAGTCCCGGATTCATTTAATGAATTTGCGGTTACTTCATCTAAAGTATCCAAATCTGAATCACAGCTCGACATTGCTACAATTAATAGAATTCCTACTATTGGCATTACGCTTGTTAATTTCATATTCTTAAATTTTAAACTATTTATACTAGTAATTACTGTAAACGTAGAGTTTATAATATTACAAAAGCTTAGAAATAGTCTTTATTTTACACTTAGTCCACTATTTAATGTATTTCATCGGATATTTTATTGCTTTTAGAAGATATTTCGTAAAAAACAGATTAACGGCAAGTAAGAAAAGTGCTCTTCTTTTATTCATAACTATGACTAGCTCCTATTTTTTTGCACATATTTTTGCATCTTGATACCTTGGACACCCGCAACCGTTCCTAAACAAATCATTGTATTTAATTAAAAGAAGACCTGAAAATGATTGAGAGACTAAAAAATGGCGAACTAGAAATGTCTAAAAAAATACGTTGCGTTTTTCAGGCATCTTATAAAATAGAAGCAAAATTATTAAAGGCCACTAATTTCCCTCCCCTAAAAAGACCTCTTGAAGATTATATAAAAAGTACCACAACCTTTTTTGGATACTTAAAAAATGGAGAACTCGCTGGAGTTATTGAAATTGATTCAAATAATCACTATACACTTATTCGAAGCTTAGTGGTACATCCGCATTTTTTTAGACAAGGCATCGCAAGAAAGTTAATGGAATTTACTTTGGATACATTTGATTCAAATTTGTTTGTTGTTGAAACTGGAGTAGCCAACGGACCGGCTTCTAGCTTGTATACTACATTTGGATTTAAAGAAGTCAAACAATGGGAAACTGACCACGGGATTAGAAAGGTGAAATTCGAGAAGAGAATAGAATAAAAAAGCCTAGCAATTTCGTAATACATTATCAGTAAACACTTTGTTCAATACTCCTGATAATTAATGAATATTGATCTTCAAATTCCGCATCCAAACCATCAAGATACTTTTTTAGTCTTGATAAGATAAAATGCTAATTACGGCTTAAACAGACTAGGCCACCAGGAGGTAATGATGCGCTACAAAGCCGACCTTATACTGAATCCGTTGCAAATATTAATTCCATCATAGACGTACTTCAGTCAGCCAATCCAAATATTACAGTAATAATAGAACAGATGGCACCTGGTTATTCTGACATTATGAATCCATAAATTGTAGACTATTTTAATCAATTACAGTAAGAAATTTTAACTATTGCAAGCGGCCTATCTACCCAACCTCACAAATAATAGCTGTGGATATGTATACTGTTTTTACTTACGTAATGTTGGCAGATGAAGTTTCCTATAATCAAGCAGGTGCCGAGTTTATAGCTGGACGAGATTACAAGGTGCTTGTAACTGTATTAGAAGAATAAATAGATCGCGCTGACTTATTGCTACACTCGATATATTCCGAACAATACCGTCTATTTTAAGGAACTATTATACATAACAAACCCCTTATCAAATTATATAAATTTAATAAGGGGCTTGTTATTGATCAATATCATCTTATTTTTGAAATAACTGGTTTTTAATAGTGTACGGAGTATCCAATATAATAGGGATAAAACGCAACGTTTAAAAAAACCAATCCTCATTAATAAAGATGTACTACATTCACCTCTAAACAGAAGAAGCATGCTATATTATTGGTATACCATTATAAAAATACTGGTGCTAAGAAAATTCCAGTCTGAAGTGAACTATAACCAGACGATACAACGATCGTTTAGAGTGGGTCTCTTTGATTGTGATGGTTTACGTGTTATGACCGCAGCAAAATACCCTATCTATATGGATTTTATTCGTTGGGAGTTAATCGCCAGATCTAAATTATTTAAAGCCATTGTGCAAAGAGGCCTAGCTCCCTCCTTAGGTTCGCAAAAGATTATCTATCGCAAACCCTTGAAAATTGGCTCTAAATTTGACCTGATACTTGAAAGTGCTGGGATGGATGATAAGTGGGTGTATTATGTACATTATTTTAAACAAAATAATGAGATCAAGGCCATTGGAATTGCACGAACCCTTGTTTGGAAAAAAGATATTCCGACGGCACTAGCCGACATTATGAAAGAAGTTGGCGCAACCCAAAAAACAGATCCACCATTGTGGGTTTCGAATATTTTTAAAGAGGATAAGGAAATTATACAGGATGCCAATGCAAAGTTCTTTGGTTAAATGTTTTAGGCAAGAACACTCCGCCTTTTGATATGATAAGACACACAAAAGAACTCACCACTCTTTTCTTAGATTCAACCTTTAAACATACCATTATTTGACTATCAACTGCGAGCTTACAAATGAAGATTATTTGGTGCATCAACTGTATACTTCTTCAAAATCTAAATCACATATAAATAAGCGTTTTCGTTCTCGAATAATAGTTCCTATCGTATATCTACTCTTAGCGCTTTTTTTAGTCTACGCAAAGAAGGACAACCGCATTGGATTTGTTTTTGTTGGAGTTGGATTTCTGTGGTTTTTATTATATCCTATGTATTCTAAATGGAGATACGAGCGGCATTATAGAAAGCATATTGAGGAGCATTATAAAAACAGGAACAATATCCCTACAGAAATTGTCTTTGGTGAAGGTGTTATCAATGCCACGGATGCTACTTCCCAAACCAAGATCAACGGGACCGAAGTCAAAGAACTCATTGAGTTAAAAGATCATTTTTTAATAAAACTAAAGACAGACTTAGCCTTTATTCTTCCAAAGCATTCGATTGGAGACATTGCGATGCTCAAAAGTCGTGTCACACATTTTGGCGCTGTATATGTGGACGATATACAATGGGCGTGGAAGTAAACGTATATCTGGCCAAACACCTTATCTTCATAGCCATGAAAAACAAAGCTCCTACCCTACTTCTTCTCCTTTTCGGATCTATGCTTATTTCCTTCCAATCTTGCGGAAATACCCAAACAAAAAAAACAGAGTACATGAATACAATAGGCGATCAGAGCGTTGAGCTGCGCATTCTTAATGACAATGATTATCTGATTTATGACACACCAACCCGCGTAGATTTTAAGTGGACAAACATTGACCTTGAGTCGACAAACATTGGTGGGGCAGAAATCAAAATACTCGGAACTATTAACGAAATCACCCAAACGGAATTTACGGTTACGAAGGAAAAACTCAAAATGGATACCCTGCATATCACGATTATTTTTAAAAAAGGCCACAAACGGATACCTACCGTTTTTCATGTACCGGTTAGAGCAAAAAAATAGCGGGTTAAACCATTCTCTATGACCTGGGAAGGATGGAATAGATCGCTTTCGCGAAAGCGCCCACCACTTGGACCACCACTCTCCTAAAGTAGTCCCTCAGGCCACAATATAATCACTTACTTGATACTTCTACTCATTATAATTGAAGTTGGCTACACGACATGTAAGCAGAAGTGATCAATGAAGTTGCTTAAGAAGCGTTCTTGTTTTTTAGATTTTCGGCTATCAGTTCTTTTTAGCATACAAACGACGACTTCTTTTGAAGTGAACATTTGTACCTCAGTTTTACAACACCAACAACTTTAATGTCAAAATAAATCAGAAAACCTGATATTTGTGGAGTCGCATACAGCAATAAGGAAACGGCACGCTCAAGGAAAACAGAGAAAGAAACTTTGGAGATGCCTGTCCTGATCAATAAAGCAGATAATATACATGAGAAATAACACCATCAAACATTATTTACTTCTTATACTAGGAACCTGCATCTTGTTTTCTTGTAGTACAAAAATGATTTCGTCTATTCAGACCATTACGACGTCCAACACAATGTCGGCTCAAAAGAAACCTTATGTCTTATTAATTTCTCTAGATGGATTTCGTTGGGATTATGTGCAAAGATTCAAGCCACCCCATCTAACGGCCTTTATCGAGAGTGGTGTAAAAGCACAATCATTTATTCCAGCTTTTCCCTCCAAAACCTTTCCGAATCATTACTCGATTGCGACGGGCATGTACCCCGATAAGCATGGAATCATAGGCAACACCTTTTATGATTATGAGAAAGATGCTACCTACCGTGTCGGAGATCGTAAAACAGTAGAAGATGGTACTTTTTATAAAGGAACCCCTATTTGGGTACAGGCTAACAATAGTGGGATGGTTACAGCGAGTTATTTCTTTGTAGGAAGTGAAGCAAACATTCAAGGGCTGCATCCCACCTATTATTATCCCTATGATGGCAGTGTACCCAATGAAGCCCGCGTTGACCAAGTATTGCAATGGTTGGAACTCCCTGCCCAAGAAAGACCCCATCTAATTACCATGTACTTCTCAGATATGGATACAACAGGGCACCGCTATGGCCCAAATAATGATGAAGAATTAAAAAAGACCTTGTTTGATCTAGATACCGTTCTCGGAGATTTATTTGAAAGAGTAAACAATACGGAGCTTCCAACGCAGGTAATCATCGTGTCAGACCACGGCATGCTTGAAGTTCCTATTGATAAGTACATATCAACAGCATCTGTAAAAAATGAATCGGTATATACCACTATTGACAATGGAGCAATCCTAAGCATTCACCCAAAGGATACTGACCAGACAGATGCCATTTTAAAAGAACTCCAAGAAAAAGCAGCACATTATAGTGTTTATAGAACCGCAGATACACCCTATTTTCAAAACACCCCAACAAGCAAAAACTGGGGGGCACTTCAAGTCATTCCCGATGGAGGCTATTACTTTAGTTCAGCGCGCAGCATAGCCGCCAAAAAAGCCGCTGCGCAAAAAGTATTTGGACATCACGGTTTTGATCCAAAATTAAAAGAAATGCACGGTATATTCTATGCGCAAGGACCCGCTTTTAAAATCGGTTATACCCATCCATCTATTCAGAATATTCATGTGTATCCATTAATTTGCAAACTCTTAGACTTGCCTATTCCGAAAGAGATCGATGGCGAGCTTGATACAATAAAAGGTGTTCTTAAACCACAGTAGCAATCGCCCAGCCCTTAATGTGTACTTTGACATTCTAGACTGCTTGTTGAACGATCGTTTTTAATGTACTCAACGGTATATGGCACATGTCAAAGTGTGAAACAAAGAAAACAAGAAGAAACCGCTACCGTATCAAAGAGTACACAAACGCTATTGAGAAAATAAAAAAATAAGCCTGCATACATTTCCTTCCTGCAAGCGTGAGAAATACCTATTCGAAATTGTACTTTTAAAAAAAAATACCCGTTTATGGATACAGTACTAAGCTTCCTTGGAAACATCGCCTGGTGGGGATGGGTTTTAATTGCACTTGTCGTTATTGCATTGCGCGATATCTTTCAGCCCAGTCATACCGTCAGTCACAATTTTCCAATCATCGGTCATATTCGGTATCTATTTGAGAGCATTGGTCCAGAAATGCGTCAATATTTTGTGGCCAATGATCGTGAAGAACTTCCTTTCAATCGCATAGAGCG
>JBLHXM010000090.1:0-13625 GCA_047630395.1 Dokdonia sp. | reverse complement strand
CCTAATTTAAAATGATCCATCAGCCATACTGGAAAAACGGTCATGTTTTCATTTGTCAAAGCTCCTGAAAGGAAGCAAAAATGTTCGTCAAAATTCAAATCCTTAAAAGGATTAAAAAGCGTTTGTGACATCAATATTTAGAAATATTAAGTTTTAAATTTTTTCCAAATGTAGCCATAAATTATTGTTTGCTTTGCCTAATTTATATAGAATCAAAAATCTCAAATTCTGGACAGTACCGTAAAACCTTCACATAAAGGAACCCCTCAACAATGTTGATTATTACTGCCCAGATTTTTCAGCCCAGCTCTTCCTAAAATAGGCAAGGCTGCAAGGCCATTTTAGAAAGTAGCCCAATATTATTTAGGCATTGAGTTTGTCCTTAAATTCATTAATAATCGCACCTTTCAAAAGAATATTTATCTGGCAATCGCTTAAGCTATGCTTGGTGTCAAATTCAAGTTGTTTACCCGAATCGTTTCTGAGTTAATTGAATTTAGTAAAAACCTCAATAAAATACGGATTTCAGGAGAATACGAGACTAAATTATCTATTCAAAAATTACTGTTTCCAAAGGATATAGGAATAGACCCGGACGACAGAGCGTATCGAACCTCAACCCCATATCTGGGTTAATCTATTCATTTACAGGTAGCAATGATGATGCAAATAAAAAAAGGCCTCACATTACTGTGAAGCCTTTTTTTCTAGTAGCGGGAACTGGACTCACTTCGACTACGCTCAGCATAAACTTCTCCTCCAGTTCTGTACATCGCATAAACCAGAAAAGTCTCAACCTTTACGATTGAGACTTTTTCTCTAGTAGCGGGAACTGGACTCGAACCAGTGACCTTCGGGTTATGAGCCCGACGAGCTGCCTACTGCTCTATCCCGCGATATATGTTCCAATAACACTTTTCTTGATTAGGCCAATCAGTACTGCGCTATCGGTCGGCAAATATACAACGGTTTTTAGTCCTGACAATGCTTTGAGTCGTTAAAATTTAATTAAAAATACAAAAAATAGATAGCCATCTATGCCTTAGAGCGTTTCGTTACGACACCCGCTATCCAGTGCGTCACATTTAAACACTATTTCGTCCAAAAATATGTCAAATTGATTCTATCCATCCCTGCCAATACATACATTCACGTTCGATCTGCTCCCAAAGTAATCTTGAGAAAACGACTGGACGATGCGCAAGGTAATAATACTCCGTTAAGAGTCGCTGAAAATGAAAAGTGTTTCTATCAGCAAAATGAACATTCGATACCAACGATTAAAATGACTTATTGCTCAATACTCTGTGCTAAAAAAGACGACATCTCTGCGTTAGCAAACGCATACTGCACCGCTATGGGATTGCAACATACTTCACAGTCTTCTATATAAGATTCGGTAACCGAAGGGTCTAATAGCATGGATATCTCCTCCCAACAGTGCGGACATTGAAAATAGTGTTCGTGCATTTTAAAATAAGTATAGGAGTCCCTTGCCGTTTGGCTAGAGGATTAAAAATTCACATTCAACAACTGCCCCATCAACTGCAACAATTGTAATTCGGCGAGTTTTGCAGTGTACTTTGCAGCATTTTGAGTCACCTGAGCATTTCTCAAATTCAACTGAGCTTGCCTAAATTCGACACTCGTTATCTGCCCCAGAGACAAACGCTCTTGAGATCGATTGAAATTATCTTTGTTCGTGATAACATTTTGAGATTGTAGTTCATACACAGCCTGGGCATTCGAATAATTACCGCTTGCATTTGCAATGTCCCGATAGACCTGTTGCTCTAATTGTTTCCTAACAAGCTCTTGGCTATCCTTTACGATCCGGGCATTCTTTAAACCAATTATCGAGCGGCCTCCATCAAAAATATTCCATCGCAAACTCGCTCCTGCCGCAAGTGTTGTCGTAGTTCCTGTAGTGCTCGGGAAGAAAACCGAAGCAGGATTATTAGATAAATTCCAGCCATAACTACCCGTCAATCCAATAGTAGGCAAGAACAATGCCTTCGCTCCCTTAATCTGATAATCACTGATCATAATATCTTGCTCCGACTGCAGCAGCGTCACATTATTCTGACTAGCACGCTCCTTAAAACTGTCTAGCTCTAATCTACTTACAAAGAACACCGTTGTATCTGCAGCGACTGCCTGCTCTAGATCTCTATTTAAGACGACATTGAGATCTCTTTTGGCATTTCTAAGATTCTGACGTGCGTTTAATACATTAATACTATCGGTAGTAATATCAACCTGGGCATTAAGCACCTCTAATTTGTTTACTTGCCCATAGTCAAACTGATACTGGGCTCGCTTTGCTCTATCTTTCGAAATGCGTAATGCGTCATCTAAAACCTCTATATTCTGCTCTAATCGCGCCACCTCGTAGTATACTGAAAACAATTGCAACATGGTATTCTCAATCGTCTCCCGCGCCTGCAGTTGCGTCAAGTTGTATTGCTCCTGTAATTGCTTATAATTATAATACCTTCCAAGACCATCAAACAAGGTATAGTCCATATTAATAGAAGCATTATATCGCGTAGTTTCTGCATCGTTGATCATAATATCAGGACGCAGATTACCATTTTGATCCAAAGCCCCTCCAAAATCAGTTTGACTATCTGCACGTGTAAAATCTACTCCGCCGTTTCCAGTCAGGCTGGGTAAGTACCCCGCATTGAGTATGCTCGTGTTGTTTTCAGCAACTTCCACTTGTTTGTTGGCCAATTGGATTCCGAAATTATTGACTAACATCAGTCGTACTGCTTCCTTCTTATTCAAAACGGGGGCTGTAAGTTCTTGCCCGTACGCTTTCGCGAAAGCACAAAAAAGAACAATAGCGACAGTGTATTTTATGGTTTTAGTCATTCTCATTTGTAGTCTTGTATTTTTCTCACTATTTCTTCCAGAGTCATCGTATGTATAAGATTATCTGCACTCACTCGAGTAATCTCAACAGTCCCTAGGTGTAGTATGTATTCTTCATCCTCCTCGATAATATGAACATCATCCAATGAAAAGACCTGAACAGCTTTTCCCAATCCTTTTTGTAGTCTGATCGTCGTTCCGTCCTGAATAAGGCTGAATTTTAAATAATCCAAAAAGCGATCAATGCCACTCAGCATTTTAAATCCGATGGTCCCCATAAATACCAGTAATGTATACTGAAATAATTTCGTAAGACTGAACTCATTATCTCCAAAAAACATGTGATAAAACAACCAAACATATACAAGACCGATCCCCGTAAGCACGAGTCCTAGGATTATGGCCATAACATCCATGAACACCGCCCATCCAAGTCTATGTATTTCGATGCCCGTGGCGGTACTATTCTCCTGGTATGTAAAACCTAAATCCTTGAGATGTTTCAATTGCTTAATTTCGACTTCATGCATTTGTATTCCGCCCAAGAGTGTTTCCATCTCCACATCCAGATGACGCTTTTGGAATTCTCTACGCAAATTGAGTTTCGCAGTATAGGTAAGCTTCTCACTTCGAACTAAGACTGCTGCAAGTTCTCTATCAGTATGACTTTGATATGCATTCATAATTAAACCGTATTCGTTTTGGGAGCAAAAGCCACTTCCCGTTCTTGGAATTCATTTTCTGCCTCTTCTTCCAGTTCTTTCACCGCACGTTCCTGATTTTCTTTTGGCACTTTACGTCCTTTAGTAAGACGTTCTGTCATCGTTTTAGTCCAATTACTAAAAGATAGAAAAATAGGAAGCATTACCAGCGTAAGAATCGTTGCGAAACCAATTCCGTACGCAATGGAAATAGCCATAGGAATTAGAAATTGTGCTTGTCTACTTTCTTCACTTATTAACGGTGCCAGCCCGGCAATAGTCGTAATAGATGTCAAAAAGATCGCTCTAAAACGAGAACGTCCAGCATCAAAAATAGCATTATCAAAGGTCATCCCTTCGCGAAGATTACTGTTAAATTTTCCAATAAGCACGAGTCCATCATTCACCATAATTCCTATCAAGGCAATAATTCCAAGCATAGAAAGAATGTTTAATGGAAAATCGTGAACCCAATGCCCCCAAGCTACTGCTGGCAAACTTAATGGAATGAGCAACAGCAACATCAACGGCTGACTATAACTTCTAAACGTAAAGGCAATTACGATATAAATAAGAGCGAGCACTGCAAGACCGACGGGTTCTAAAGAACTTGTGAGCTTTCCTGCCTCTCTATTTTGCCCCTCATAAGACGGTGTAACTGTTGGATATTTAGACAGAATTTCGGGCATTACGATTTCTTTTAAATCGGCCATTACTTCTGTCGCTGTAACTTCTTTTGAATTCTTTAAATCGGCGAGAATTTGTATTTCTCGTTGCCCTTCTAGATGATTCACAGCAACATCACCACGTTCAATCGTGTAATTTGCAATCTCATTGAGAGGTACTTGAGCTCCTGATGGTGTAAGAATCCTCATTTTATCAAGATCGGTTATGGAAGATCTATTCTCACGATCATAACGAACCCACACTCGAATTTCGTCTTGTCCCCGCTGAAAACGTTGTGCTTGAGATCCAAAGAATCCTGCACGGACTTGCGCCATTACCGTTTGTAAATTTAGCCCTAATGCATATGCACTTTCGTTGAGTTTCATACGAATCTCCTTGATTCCGGCTGGATCATTATCTGTGATATCCTTCAGCGCTGGATTAGATTCTAGAGATCTTTTAAGTTCTGCCTTTGCGGCCTTTAACTCGGCAATATTATTTCCGAGTAAAGAAACAGATACAGGACTTCCTCCAAAGCTACGACCACCACCAAACACGAGGCTTTCTACGCCAATGATTGGCCCTACTTTATCGCGCAAGCGGTTGGTTACAATTTCTGATGTGATTTCATTAGGACGTTCTTCTCCTGGTAATAGATTTAATACTAAAGAAGCGTTTGAAGAACCAGGCCCTACATTTTTTATAATGTTTTTATACAGGACTTTATCCGTACCTGCTAGGTATTCTTCAGTAAGCTCTCTATTTACTTCCTCTGCTTTTTCTTCAATGTAAGAGATAATACTATCCGTTACTCTTGCATTCGTTCCATTAGGCATGGCAAGGCTCACCTGCACTCTATCACTGGCTACATCAGGGAAAAATGCTCCTCGAATGATCCCAGCATCAAAGCTCGCTTTGGTAAGCAAGATGATCACCAAGAAAATACAGAAGGTGAAAATCTTATAGTTCAATGCAAATCTAAGAACAGGACTGTAGACCGTATCTCGCAACCAAACCATGATTTTATCACCAAACTGGTTGATATATCTCAGCTTTGAAAAAACCTTTGTAATCCCCTTTTTTGGAGCTTTCTTTTGTGCTCTCAACGCCTTGGAATGTGCTAAATGCGCTGGCAAAATGATAAGTGCTTCTACCAAAGAAACTAGTAACGTAAGCATTACTACAACGGATACCTCTCCAAAAAACTCTCCAATACGTCCATCGAGAAATAGAAAGATTCCAAAGGCTAAAATAGTCGTTAGAATTGCCGATATAATAGGCGGCAACACTTCCATAGTTCCATCTACAGCCGCTTGAAAAGGTGTTTTTCCGCGTTCATAATGCTGATAGATATTTTCGGCAATCACAATACCATCATCCACTAAGATTCCAATCACAATAATCATCCCAAATAAGGAAAGTACATTGATCGTCACATTAAAATATCCAGCAAGCATAAACATTCCGAGAAAGGCTACTGGCAGTCCAAAAGCTACCCAAAAAGCAAGTCTGGTATTTAGAAATACAGATAAAAATATGAGTACTAAAAGCATTCCTACCAGTGCATTTTCAGCAAGTAAAGCAGTACGCTGTGTTAAGGTTGTAGACAAATCTGTAACTACCGCCAGCTGTACATTGTTATACTTCTGATTGAAATCTTCAATATATTCCTTTGTCTTTTCAGCCGCACCAATTAAATCTTCGGTATTGGTACTTGTGATCGTTACGTTTACAGACAAGTTGCCGTTATAATAATTGGCATTTGGTGTTTCAGAAAAACGATCGCGCACTTGGGCGACGTCTTTGAGACGTATAGTTCGTCCATTTGCATTTGAACGCAATATAAGATTGGATAATTCATCTCCATAATAGGAGCGATTATTGGCACGAATCAAGTACTCTTCGGCATCTGTTTTAATCGTACCACCTGTAGTTAGAATATTAGAACTACTCACTGCATTAGACACGTCTGCAAACGTAATATCATACGCTAACAGGCTATTCTCATTTACAGCTATTTCAATCTCTTCATCAGGGTATCCCGACACGTTAATTTGCGAGATCCCGTCAATGGCTCTTAAATCATTTTCTACTTGCCTGCCTATCTGCTTTAGGGTGATTAATGGAACGTCTTCGCCGCTTAAAGCAAAAGTAATCGTCTGTCTGACGGCTTCCTGTTTGGAAACAACCAAAGGCTCCATTCCTGAGGGAAATGAAGGTACGCGATCTACTGCGTTCTTCACCTCGAGCAGCATAAAGTCTATATCTTTTCCTTTTTCAATTTCTACATTGATAGTTCCACTGTTTTCTCTTGAAGTAGAGGTAACACGCTCTACACCATCCAAGCCTTTTAAGTTGTCCTCGATTTTGAGGACGATCCCTTCTTCTACTTCTTGAGGCGAAGCTCCGGGATACACCACGGTAATATTTAGGTTTTTGGAATCAACTAAAGGAAAAAATGAAGATTTCAGAGATAAGGCTCCAAAAACCCCAAAGACCACAAACATGAGCACGACTACGTTGACGGCGACATGATACTTTATAAAGTACTCTATTATTTTTCGCATCTTACTCTTTTTGGCTCGTTGTTGTCTTCTTCTCTTGGTATATTTTCACGAGCATTCCCGCATACGCACCAGGCACCGATTTACTCACAATCGTAGTTCCGTTAGGAATTCCTTTTACGACGACCTCCTTTTCTGAAAAATATACAGGACGTACATCAATGACATCCAATATGGAATCGCGGACTACAAAAAGTTTATTCTCAGCTTGTAACAAGCTACGAGGAATAGAGACTGCTTCTGTTTCTTCTTTTGCTTGAAGGATTGCCTCTAAGTAAACTCCTTCACGTAAATCATCACTTTTTACTTCAATATATGCGTTAATCGTCTGTGATGCTTGATCAATATTACCATTAACACGTGCCACTTTCCCTTTATAGACCTCCGCTTTATCAAGCGTAGCAAGGGTTACCTCACTCCCTACCCTAAGAAGGTCTGCATATGTTTTACTGATGGCAACTTCAAGTTCATAAACACTTGTATCGATAAACTCTCCTAGTTTTTGTCCCGGTCGCACTAGTGTCCCTTCAGTAACTAAGGCCTGTGTTAATATACCTGTAAACGGTGCTGATATCCTAAACTTCCCTAAGCGTTGCTCCAGGTTTTTTACATTGTAATAGGACGTCAAAATATTCCTGCCAGAGATGAAATATCGCACTTTCTCTTCTGTGATTTGCGGCAATGCTGGTGTCGTTTTATCTACATCAAAGGTGCTGAGATATGACTGCCACTTAGGATACGCTGCGGGATAGTCTAATCGTAAGTCAGGCATGATTGCCGTAATCTGATTGTACAAGGCACTTTTTTGCGATTGAACTGTAGCATAATATTCTGCACTATTCAAACGCAATAGCGTTTCTCCTTTGCGATAGGATTGTCCCGGCTTGAATAACTTACTGCCCTTTTGTAAGATTCCCTGAACTTCAGAAAAAAGTTCCAGTCGGCGCTGAGACACTAAATTTCCATTGGCAGAAATTTCAATCGGCACGACCCCATTTGTAATGGTATCTATAAACACCGTTTTAATGACCTTCTTTGGCTTTGGGCGCTCTCTTTGATTTGCAGATACAATTGCATTTGAAGCAACATAGGCACCTCCAATAAGAAGTAACCCAAGAATGGAAAGTATAACTTTACGCATTGATTTTATTTATTTAGACTCCTGAGCCCTTCAAAGGTTTAGGAGTCCGTTTTGTTTGGTTGAGGATGCCTAGGCGGCAAAAGAGCAAAGCTACACTGCCTTACAATAAGTGGCGTTAAAATATTCTTAAATTTATGGCATCAGCATAACTTCATGCATTCCGTCCCATTGGAAGGAAGACAAACACATGACAGATATAAAACGTCTCCATCTACCCCAAAAACCTATTATAAGACTCGGGAACAACTCCGTCTTAGATCAATAAAATTAGGATATTACTTCGAGTTCTTCTGTTATTACCTCCCAATCTTTCATGAGTTTTTCCAGATCCTTTTTCTTCTTTTGATAGGTATCAAAGAAGTTAGGCTTAGCGACCACTTCGTCATAGTTGACTGCCAGTTGCACATCAATTTCTTTAATCTCTCTTTCGAATTTGTTGATATTGGCTTCGACTTTACTCAGGCGATTGTTGAGTGACTTAAGCTTCTTCTGATCCTCGTATGATTGCTTGCTATCTTTTACTTTAGCTACTGTCTTTTGAACATCGCGCTTTTCTATTTCGCGTAAGCTAGCGACTGCTCGTTCTTCTAAGTAGTAATCGATATCCCCTAAATATTCTCGGATGCGTTGATCCTTGAATTCATAGACACGATCTGTCAATCCTTGTAAGAAATCTCTATCGTGAGACACCACAATAAGCGTCCCACCAAAGTTGCGCAAGGCATCTTTCAATACATTTTTAGATTTTATATCCAAGTGATTGGTAGGCTCATCCATGACCAACACATTAAAGGGCTGCAACATCATTTTGGCGAGTGCCAAACGATTGCGCTCTCCTCCTGACAGGACACGCACATACTTATCGACCTCTTCTCCACGAAAGAGGAAAGACCCTAAAATATCACGTACTCGAGGACGGGTTTTTTCATCGGCGGCATCGATCATGGTATCTTCTACCGTCTTCGAACCATCGAGATACTCTGCTTGATTTTGCGCAAAATATCCTATTTGCACATTGTGCCCCAACTTCAGATTCCCTTGATGCTCTAGTTCACCCACAATGATTTTTGCCAAGGTAGATTTCCCCTGTCCGTTCTGACCTACAAAGGCAGTTTTCGTATCGCGCTCCACTAATAGATCAATGTTTTGAAGCACCTGCTTCTCCCCATAATTCTTAGCCACACTTTCAGCTTCAATAACCACCTTTCCAGGCGTTAATGAAATAGGAAACTTAAGCGTCATCACACTATTATCATCTTCATCTACCTCAATCCTGTCGATCTTATCGAGTTTTTTAATGAGCGATTGTGCCATGGTTGCCTTGGAGGCTTTGGCACGAAACTTCTCAATAAGCTTTTCGGTTTGTTCTATCTGCTTCTGCTGATTTTTTTGAGAAGCCAATTGCTGCTCGCGTAATTCGGCGCGAAGCACTAAGTATTGAGAATATGGTTTTGGATAATCATAAATACGACCCAATGAAATTTCAATCGTTCGATTGGTCACATTATCCAAGAACATTTTATCGTGAGAAACAATAGCTATCGCTCCCGTATAATTCTTTAAAAAAGTTTCCAACCAGATAATAGACTCTATATCCAGGTGATTTGTAGGCTCATCCAGTAATAAAATATCATTGCTTTGGAGCAATAACTTCGCAAGTTCAATACGCATACGCCACCCTCCAGAAAAAGTATCTGTCAGTTTATCAAAATCTTCACGTTTGAATCCAAGCCCCTGAAGAATACGCTCTGTTTCTCCTTTATAGTTATAACCCCCATGAACCTCGTACTGATGTTGCACATCATTTACGTCGATCATGAGTTGATTGTAAGATTCACTTTCGTAATCTGTGCGGGTCGCTAATTGATTATTAATATCTTCAAGTTGGGCCTCTAAGCTTTTGATTTCGCTAAATGCTTCATAGGATTCTTGAAGAACCGTACGTCCTTCTACGAAATCAATATCCTGTTTTAAGAAACCAATCTTTACTTCTTTTTCTATAGCAATAGAACCTGTATCATACTGTTGTTCGCCAGAAATAATGCGCAACATTGTTGACTTTCCAGCGCCGTTTTTTCCAACCAGTCCCACACGGTCACCATTACCCAAACGAAAGGTAATTTCTTCAAATAAATAGCTCCCTTGAAAAGAGACGGATAGGTTGTGAATATTCAGCATTTCTTATGGCAATTTTGCTGCAAAGATGCTTAAATTTGTACTGTAAAACAATGACATTATGGGATTTCTAAAAGGCTCAAAACTCTACAGCATTTTCACGGGCAATTGCCCAGTCTGCCACAATGAATCCATGTACAAAAATACCAACCCTTATGCGCTCTCCCAAACGCTCAAAATGCACGAACGCTGTTCCCATTGTAACACAAAATACAAAATCGAGCCCTCCTTCTTTTATGGAGCAATGTATGTGAGTTACCCCGTAGGTATTCTCTTTGCTGTTGTTGCGTTTGGTATTTCTTATTTTATCGTGGAAGCCTCGCGTCTAAATATTTTCTTTTCCATATTAGTCACTATGGTGGTATTTATGCCTGTTGTTATGCGGCTTTCGCGAAATATATGGATCAACTTCTTTATGAAGTATGATGCAGAAAAAAGCAAAGAGTCTTCAAAGTAACTTCCAAATAAGACAAAAAAAACCCGATAGCAGCAACACCATCGGGTTTCGGCGCCGAAACGCTCAATCAAACAACAAACGATCGCTATCCTGACGATCCTTTGACATCCACTATTTAGTAGTGTCTGTGATCCATTTTAAATCTCTAGTGTTCTTCTGAACCGCAATGGCAGAGAACAAACTGAGCGCAAAAGACATCCCGTAAAATCCTTTTTCTGATAATTCTAAGGTAGCATTCCACAATCCTATGATCAATAATAGCATGGACGCGATAGTGACAAACCAACTTATGCCATAGTAAATATCCGTCACTGGGATTCCTTCTGCACGATCCCTTACCGACTTCTGCACCGAAATAACGGCAAATAAGCCAAAAAGCAACATCGTAAAATAATAGCCTTTTTCATTCAATTCCATGGTCGTATTCCATAGACCAATACAATAAGAGACCATCCCTATAAATAACGCCGACCATGACGCTGATATAAACGCAGAGGTTGGCTTACAGTTAAAAGGCTCTTGAACTTTCTTCTTTGAATCACGCATTGAAGCGATTTTTTGACTTTCCATTTGATTTACCATACTGTTTGTTGTTTGTTGTTGTATACTATTCAATAATTATTTTTCGTCCATAACAGGGTCTCCACAAGAGTAACAGTGTGGTAAGTGTGCATAATTCTGCGTATGGCAGGTTCCGCAATTCTTGAAAAGTTCAAGTCCGCAATGACGACAGAAAGGGGTTATTTTGAAATTCCCAATAGCGCCTTTTTTAGTTCCGCTCTGATGGAATTCATTGATTAAGAAATCCTTTCCGCAACTTGGACACATATGATTTTCCAAAGCACTTTCGGCGACTTCATCCTTAATATGCCGGGAGCGCTCCTCCGTAGATCGCTGCAACTCTTCCTTTTTTCGACGTACAAATGCCTTTAAAGAACGAATCGCATAGACTCCCAAAAACACAGATAGTAAAATTCCGATGCTATAGCGAACATATCCTCCGTAACTTGGTAAATACGGCACTAATCCTACAAAAAATGCGTAGACAGAAAAGAATACAAACCCTCTAAATAAGGGCCAATACCCACTTCCCCTTTTCTTTATTAACATCCATACACCAAACAATAAAATTGGAATTACAAAAAGCAACCGACTTAAAAATATATGCAAGTCATATTTTTGGACGGCTTTATAATAAACAACCCTGGCTTTATCCCTTTCGCCTTGTATCTGCACCAAGTAGCCCTGAGCCGCTGCTTCTAGCTTCTCAATATCGGATCTCAAAATGACTTTTTGAGCGTTCCATTTTTTTATAGAAGACTGTAAAGAATCCATGGTTCGGTTACGGCCCTTTATTTCATCATTCACCAATACCGACTGTGTAGCATTTCGTGTTGAAATCCATGATGAAAAAGAAGCCTTTTCATCGCTTAAAATGATATTTTCTAAATCCAGCTTAAGCACCACCTCTCTCATGCTTTGTTGCTTTGCCTCATTTTCGGCCCTCAAACTATCTCTAAAAAGTTGATACTTTCGAATATCCGTTTCCGCTTCAAAGGTGCGCATCGCCGGACTGGATTCGACCGCATCTATATCCCAGATGATTCTATTGGCGAGACCAATCAAGAAAATGGCGAGTAAAAAGCTAATTAAGTAATGTATTAACTTGGTTGTTCTTGTAAGTTTCTTGTTGTTAAAATCCATTGCTGTTGTTGTTTGATTACGGGGCAAAGATGCCGTCACACAGGAAAACCTCAAACACAATTTTATAACAATACTGATGATATAATTTAGGTTAATTATCAATTATCCTATATTTTATAGTATTTTTAATAAAATTTACTTACGATATAATTGATATTAAAAACACTCATAGAAACACTTTCTCAAGAAGAAACTCAATCTTTTAAAGCCTATTTACGCCGAAGAAACAAACGCAGCGACACCAAGAACACTGAACTTCTCGCTCTCTTACAAAAAGAGATACTCCTCAAAAACATCGATGTCGTGCTTTACGGGAAGCCATCCCGAAACGCCTATCACGCTTTATGCAAACGACTACATGACAATCTCATTGATTTCATAGCCAGTCGTAGCTTTGAAACCGAATCCTCTGAAGAGCTTCAGGTATTCAAATTTTTATTAAGTGCCCGCATTTTCTATGAAAATAAGCAGCACATAGCAGGTCTAAAAACCCTCGCAAGAGCAGAAATAAAAGCCCAACAAATCGATCTTTATAGTGCTTTAAGCGAGATCTACCACACACAGATTCAATACGCACATCACCATCCCGATATTCATCTAGACTCCCTCATCGAAAGATTTCGGCACAATCAGAAACTGCACACTCAGCAAGAAAATCTCAACCTTGCCTATGCCTCTTTGCAACACACACTGTTAAACAACCCTCCAGAAAACAAAAAGAACATTAATCAATTACTGGAGCAAACCTTTAAAAATTTTGAGATAGACCTCAACGAATCCCTATCCTTTAAGTCACTATATCAACTTTTAGAAATCATCAATACACTAGCACATCGCGTACATGATTTTAGTACTATCCTCCCACTCATTTCCTCCATTGAGCAGAAAATTAGTGCACGTTCCGACGCTCCTCATAAGCATTTATACTATAGGATTCACTCCCTCTATTTCATCGCCAATGCCTATTTCCGGAATCGGCAATTTAAGATGGCACACACCTACTTGTCACAAATGGAAACAGCTATGGAGGCAGATCGTGGACGATTTAAAGTACGCTTTCGCGAAAACGCCCTACTTCTCCAAACCTTAGCCCTCAACTATACTGGAAAAGCCACGGCCGCTATTGAGCACATTGAAACGTATATGCAAATGCCAAAAACCAAGGCGACACCCGACTTGATCCTAGCACTAACCGTTTTTTACGTGCAACAAGAAGACTTTAAAAGCGCGCTTCAACAGCTCAACCAATTAAAACATTCAGATACTTGGTACTTAGAAAAAGAAGGCCGTGACTGGCTGATTAAACGCGATTTGGTCGCCTTGATCATTCATTTAGAGCT